>QYPA01000138.1 GCA_007279715.1 Comamonadaceae bacterium
AGTACGGTCGAGGCGTCCTCAAAAATGATGAACAAGCTGTAAATTGGTACCGCAAGGCTGCTGAGCAGGGAAATGCGGCGGGAGAAATTAATCTAGGACGCATGTATCAAGAAGGTGAGGGTGTTCCCAAGGATGAAGAGCAGGCCGCATATTGGTATCGTAAGGCTGCAGAACAGGGACACGTTCTTGGACAAAATTACCTAGGCAGCTTGTACCAAAACGGTGAAGGCGTTGCCCAGAATTACGAGAAAGCCACTTATTGGTTCCAAAAGGCAGCCGAGCAGGGTGATGCGGATGGACAGAATAATCTCGGTACCATGTACCAGTACGGTCGAGGCGTCCTCAAAAATGATGAACAAGCTGTAAATTGGTACCGCAAGGCTGCTGAGCAAGGTTATGCGCTTGGACAGAGTAATCTCGGTACCATGTACCAAAACGGTGAAGGCGTTGCCCAGAATTACGAGAAAGCCACTTATTGGTTCCAAAAGGCAGCTGAGCAGGGTGATGCGCATGGACAGAATAATCTCGGTACCATGCACGAGTTCGGTCAAGGCGTACCCAAAAATGATGAACAAGCTGTAAATTGGTACCGCAAGGCTGCAGAGCAAGGTTTTGCGCTTGGCCAATTCTCCCTTGGAGATATGTATGAGAACGGAAAAGGTGTTGCTCAAAGCATCGAGCAGGCAGCATATTGGTACCGCAAGGCTGCAGAGCAGGGAAACGAGAATGCAATTGAATCACTAAAAGAACTTGAATCACCTGGGGCCGCTATCGAGCCTCCTACAGATGGGTACGGTTCATGGAACTACGATAACTACACCTATACGGGCATGTTTAAAAATGGTCTATGGAATGGCATGGGTGAATTAATCTGGTCTGGCGATCATCTTGGCCACAGATATGTGGGCAATTTTGTAAATGGTCTACGACACGGGCAAGGAACTTACACTTTCCCTGATGGAACAAACCAGGTCGGCATTTTTGAAAATAATGTGTTTCAGCAAACAGCCGAAGATATAGACGAAAACGAAGAAGCTGACCTTACCTGGGATGATGGTTCCACTTACTCCGGCGAAGTCGAAAATGGACTACCTAATGGATTTGGTACTTATACATTTGCCAACGGTGACTCAATGTACGGAATTTTTGTAAACGGCAAAATGAATGACCCTACTGCTCATTGCGATTTTGCAGTTGGTGGCACCTACGATGGGCCAATGGTTAACGGCATTATGAGGGGTTTGGGCACAAGAATATTTGGCGGAGAGTATGTTGGTCATAGTTACACAGGGAATTTTGAGAACGATTTCTTTAATGGTGAAGGAACATATTCGTTCCCCGATGGAACAACAAATGTAGGACAGTTCAAAGACGGAGTATTTGTGCCGCCTATTGCAAACGGGCAAGATGGGGATTACTTTGGCCCTAGCTCAAACGGTTTACCAAACGGTGTAGGCAAAATGATAATGAGTAACGGGGAGGTTTACAAAGGTGATTTTGTCAACGGCAGGCGTCACGGCCTTGGTGAACTAACCTATGCAAACGGAACCAAAGTCCTTGGACGATTTGAAAATAATGAATTCGTAAAAAATGCATCATTCACTGAGTCAGTCAAAATTGGTTACAAGACTGGAAATCTTTAATTTCAAACTTTAAGTTCCTCTTGGACTAAAAATTAATTTGTGTAGATAGTTAAAGATGATCAATAACAGTCAACTTAAATCTCTGGGTTTTAAGCTCACCCATGAAATAGTTGAGTCAAGAACTGCTTCGTCACTGCCTGAATTTCAAGAAGTGGCAGCACACCCTTCCCTAAAAAAGTCGAGTGTTTACTTGTGGTTGTCCCCTCTCCCGTCAAGCAGTAATTACTATGAGGTTCTCTATGTCGGCAAGGCAGGTTATGGAACTACTCGTAGGTTTTCGCAGCATAAGGGAGGATTTCGCAAGACCTCTCCAGGCAGCAACCACGCATTAATTCGTGAAAAATTTGAAGCCAAAAGAAAGATTCTAGTTTTCGGCAAGGTTGCGGATGAAATTGACCTTTTTGGGGTAACCGTGTCTCGTTACTCAACAGAGGAAGAGGCACTTTGCAAGCATTTGAGTCCGCTTTGGAACCGAGCAGGGTTTCCAGATTCAGCTAAGCCAAAGAAATCGGCTAATAAGGCCAAGACTAAATCCAAGACAGCATCCAAGTTTGTTAACTCACTAGAAGAAGACACATCATTGTGGTTTGAGGAACTCAAATTAGAAAATCAAGACAGGTTCTCAAGAATTCTTAGCTACGCAGAAGGAATTAACTTTCTTCGTGAGATGCCGCAAAAAATTATCGGTGGATATACCAGCCAACCAGCGGGCTACAGTGGCATACCCATGATCGTTTACGGCAGATTCACAACGTCAGGCAGAGTTGCCCCCAACGGGTGGTTTCTTAGAATTCCACAACCTACGAGCAAAGCAAGTAACTTGACACTTTTCATTCCGCAATGCTTCTTAGATGGAAAAGTCAATCATGCGAGGATTGCCAAACATGGCACAAGCCGCCAGGAATTTTTCTATCCACTTGACGTGGATCATTTCTTGCTGAATCCAGAAGAGTATGTTGACTGGAATAAGCTGGACACACGGTCAGCTCAAAAGAAAAAAATTAAATAACCATCAAATAATCCTTGGGATATTCTACAGCTGGGGCATCTATTAACAACTTGCAGATATCACAAAGAATAAAAACAGTTCTTCAAGGAGAGGCATGCATTCTTTGGATAGTTTTCCAGATATCAATCATGACTGAAGTATCAACCCCACAATACGCTTTCAGGTCTGCTTCTAATTGATCACGATTTGAACTTGGAAGCATAGCAAGATATTTTTCGTAACCTTTCATTGCATCAACGCCATTCTTAATTGCTAAACCGAAATAGGGATTAGTCGGCAAAATTGATTTAGCAATAGATTTCAAGCCCCAATCTCCTGCCATTTTTGGGAAGTACATCCATTGGCGAAACTTTCGTAATGGGTCATTCTCACGACAGCTGTCGGCAATTTGCCGTAACGTTGCTGCAGCAGAAGGGTAATGCGCACAAAGTTTTTCAGTTATGGGGCCTTCCGTCGAATTCCCATTCCACGCAAAAACCGGTCCTACCAAATTGATGGCTTCTACTAGCGCTTTTGCAAGTGCTGGCCGTGGATCGACATTCGTTGTTGCAATAAATTCATGATGCTGCAATGGTGCATCAGGTGCAGTCCACACATGTAGTGAAAATTGAAAAGGGATTACCTCTCCTGGATGTGTGCCCACCCACAATGGAAGTGGTGAGTTGTTGGTCTCATAATCAAGAAAATAGCGGGGAAAAGGCTGTTCATTTAAGAACACTTGAAGCGCTGACTCTAAATAGTAAGGCTTACCACAAGCGACCTCTCGCATTTGAAGTTGGATTGCTGTCTCAAGGTCGCTTTTGCTAACGGCGGCAAGGTCACGTTTCTTAGGTAAGAATTTCTGGACTATCTTTGTTAAGGGATCCTTTGACAGATGCCAGACTGGAACAATAAAGGTTTCCCCCGGTTGCAACTTCGTATTTGTGCAATGAGAAGCGAACCCGCAAGCGTGAGGTGTTTTGCAGTGTGCCCCGGTACTGACTTCGGGAACTGTTGGCAGAACGACTGTGTTCAATGCTGATTCAATACAGGATTCAATCTCAGTAAACAGTTCTTTAGCTTCTAATGTTTTATCAATGACATTCAAGATTCCCGCGATATTTGCTGAACCTGTAAAAGTGAATGTTGACTCCGGAATCCCAATCGAGATTTTGGAAAGATTTACGAACGTTCCAGACATCTCTATCACAAGCGCTTGAATTGATGCATCGCGAACGTGAGAAGGCTTCAAACTTCCACTTTTAACTTCAATAAGCTCCCATGTCCCTCCAGGCAATGGATTTAGTACATCAACACGAACAATAATTCCTTTGTAAGTAAAAGCTGCTTCAAAAACAGGTTTGCGCGGTTCTCCTGACGCAAACAAATTGAACCATTTTGCAGTCTCAATAAGTGCCTTCTGGGAATTCTTTTCTTCAATCAAGACACCATCTGAAAAAGTTGAACGAATTGCATCTCCAAAAGCAGTACCACGATCAAGTATCAGTTGTTGTACCTCATTGATCGGGGCAAGGTTAGGTTGATTGATTTCTAGCCAAAGCTTTTTAGGACATTGGTGATGAGACTGCAGTTTGGACTTGGATAAAGGGAAAGCCATGATTAATCCTTGAATTATTAACCAAAATATGAAATGATGTGATGGAAATTATCACCTAATTATCTGTGATTAAGTTCAGTAAAATTAATAACAGTGGCATTCCCCCAAACCTCTAGACACTTTCCATAGCGCTTTCTGACCAAGTCTGCTGTAGGGTACGGAATTGGTGATCTGGTTAATCTACAGTCTTGATATTTATCAACCCATCAACCACTTCCTGGTGCAAAAATTCAACCTATGAGTTCAAATGCATCCAAAGTACTAAAGCCCCACATACCTGCTTTAGTCGTTGCGTTTTTTACAGCCTGTGGCGGTGGCGGTTCATCTAATTCAATCACTACTCCTTCGCCCAGTTCTGCGACCAGATTGCTAAACGAAAGCGCTTTCCAAAATAAAGTTGAAAACTACGCCGTCGGCGATCTCAACGGCGACGGACTAGATGATGTGGTCATCGGCGGTTGGACAGGGGTAGCGCCCGGCAGTGATTCCTACCTTGCCGTGCTAATTCAAAACGCCAACGGCTCAATGACTGATCGAACTGATCAACTGGTAGGAACCCATATTTATCCTGGCAGTAATCGCATCTTCATACTGGACGTAGATAACGATGGGTTTGTGGATATTTGGTTACCAGGATTCAATGACTGTACGGGTTGTTCTGCTCAAAGTGTCATGCTTTGGGGCAATGCGAATGGTATCTTTACTCGGCAAACTTTTGCGACTGCCATAGATAGTCATGGTGCTGGTGTTGTTGATCTCAACGGCGATGGTCGTAAGGATTTGCTAATTCGCGGAGTTTGGGACGGAACAACAAATAACTACGGCTATTACTTGAACAATGGCAATAGAACGTTTACTTTTGTCACCAACTCGCAATTAAATGGTGCAGCAACGTGTGCAGTGGTCAAAGATCTGGTTTCGGGTCATATCGCAGTGGTCCAAGGCAACAACAATCAAGTGGCTGGTTTTAGTCACAGCATCAACATTTTTAACGACAACCTAAATTTAATCACGCGAATCGGCGTGGTCAGTCAAGATCTGACAGTCAATGACTTGATCAATAGCATCAGTGTTGACGTCAACGCAGATGGATTGATGGATTTTGTGCTGGTTTTTAATCCATTAGCGGGGGCAGGTGGTAGGCGCGAAGTTTGGCTCAATCGTGGGGCAGACAACTTTTCATATGCTTACACAATCGAGAGTGGCCAGAGCAATAGCTATGACATCCAAGCCTTGGCCTATCAAGGGTCCAATTACTATCATTTCAATGCTGCCAACGGAGATGCCAATTTATACCGTCTGCAAGGCGGTCAATTTCTAGTCTATCTAAGAGAAAGCTTTTTGAGCATGGCACGTGCTTTGGGAGCCAACCCCGGGGTCAGAGACTGGAGTGTTTGGTCTTCTACTGTTTATCGAGGCTCAACGGGCATGTACATGCTTCAACATGTGACGGCTGGCTATTACACCCAAAAGCTTTGAAGTCGAAGGGGTGGATTAACTTTTCAAAAATCATGTCTAGACATACCCCTACTTTATTTCTTGACTTTGATGGTGTCCTGCATCCTAGTCACGCGGAGCCTTCTAGCTACTTTTGCAAAATGCCTTTGTTAACAGAAGCAATCGGCGCATTCAACGTCAAAATTATTGTTTCATCTAGTTGGCGTTTCCAAATGACTTACACAGAAATTAAAATGCTTTTCCCTGACATCCTTAGAAGCAAACTCGACGGGATGACAGGAGATGCATTCATCGGTCCTCACGCAAGGTGGAATGAAATAAAGACTTGTGTACGCGATAGAAAGATAGAGAACTGGCGAGCACTCGATGACAGCTTCTTTGAATTTCCAAAATCTTGTGATGAATTAATCTGTTGCGAAGGAGGCAAGGGCCTTGAGGCAACTCAGGTTTCAGAAATTCAAAACTGGTTGAGTGAATTTCAACTTAGCGATATTTTTTAAAATAGCTTTTTTTGGCTCAAGAACAAAAATAGGCTCCTGAACTGCGTCTTGTAAAGAACGTGTCTTCCGGCGTTTAGTCTTATCAATCTCACGCGCTACATATTTAAAGAATGAAAATACGATCAATTTGTTTTACAGTTCTAGTCGGTTTTACTGTGGTGGATTCAAAGGCCCAATGGGACTTCAACAACTCTGGAAGCCGTATATTCGACATGTCCAAAAACCAAACAGAAAAGA
>QYPA01000009.1 GCA_007279715.1 Comamonadaceae bacterium
CGCAAGCTAAGCGTTGTTCAATTTTTGGGAGTGTGTTTGTGAGTGGTAAAGATGCATTGGTAGTTTTTACTCCCTCTGGGCGGCGTGGCCGTTTCCCGGTGGGTTCGTCTTTGCTGCAAGCGGCTCGCTCCTTGGGCGTGGACATCGATTCGGTGTGTGGTGGCCGGGGTATTTGTGGCCGCTGCCAGGTCCTGGTATCCGAAGGTGAGTTTTCCAAACACGGCGTTGTCTCCAGTAACGACAATCTCTCGCCTGTATCAGCGGTAGAGCAGGAATACTGCAGCACCCAACCGATGCAGCCAGGCCGGCGTTTGTCTTGTTCAGCGCAAGTGTTGGGCGACTTGGTGATTGATGTTCCCAGCAGCAGCCAAGTTCATAAGCAAGTGGTTCGCAAAGCGGCGGAAGCCCATGATGTGCATCTTGACCCTCTCATTCGCCTGTACTTTGTCGAAGTCCAAGAGCCCGACATGCATGACCCTTCGGGCGATCTGCGCCGGCTGGAAGACGCCCTCGAATTCGAGTGGCAACTGACCGATTTGTCGTGTGACGTCTTGGTGGTGCAGCAGTTGCAAACGGCCTTGCGCCAAGGCGAATGGAAAGTCACTGTCGCGGTCCACGCAGGCAATCAAATCATTGCGGTCTGGCCTAAGCTGAAAGAGCATGTGTATGGATTGGCTGTGGATGTGGGCTCCACGACCATTGCTGCCCATTTGTGTGATTTGGCCTCGGGCGAAGTGGTGGCATCAGCTGGAGTGATGAATCCGCAAATTCGTTTTGGTGAAGACCTGATGAGTCGGGTCTCCTACGTCATGATGAATCCCGGTGGTGAGGTTGAAATGACGGTGGCTGTTCGCGCCGCCCTCAATGACTTGGCGGTTGAAGTGGCAGCCCAAGCCGGTATTTCAGCTAAAGATATTTTGGAAGCCACCTTTGTCGGCAACCCCATCATGCACCACTTGCTACTGGGTATTAACCCCGTAGAGTTGGGCGGTGCGCCGTTTGCACTTGCTACCGACCGCGCAATCATATTGTGGGCGAGTGAGATTGATTTTGCAATTCACCGCAATGCCCGAATTTATGTGTTGCCTTGTATTGCGGGTCACGTAGGAGCCGACACGGCTGGCGTTATTTTGGCCGAGCGTCCTGACCTAACTGACAAAATTACCTTGTTGGTGGACGTGGGCACCAATGCGGAAATTGTGTTGGGAAATAACCAACGCCTTCTCGCCTGCTCAAGCCCGACCGGCCCCGCCTTTGAGGGCGCCCAAATTAGCTGTGGTCAGCGGGCCGCGCCCGGTGCCATTGAGCGCGTTCGAATTGACCCTGTCACGTTGGACGCTCGCTTTAAAGTCATTGGCTCGGATCTGTGGTCCGATGACCCAGGCTTTGCCGCCGCGGTGGCCAATACCGGTGTAACGGGCGTGTGTGGCTCAGGAATCATTGAAGCTTTGGCCGAGTTGTATTTGGCCGGTGTGATTCGCCACGACGGCGTGATCAATGGTGAACTCGCAGCGCGTAATCCACGGATTCAACCCGATGGCAGAACTTTCTCTTATGAGCTCTACCGGGCAACTGAACATGCGCCGGCACTCAAAGTCATGCAAAACGATGTGCGTGCGATTCAATTGGGCAAAGCCGCCTTGTATGCGGGGGTGAGGCTTTTGATGGAACGTATGGGTATCGAGTCCGTCGATCGCATTCGTTTGGCAGGAGCTTTTGGTAGCCACATCGATGTGAAATACGCGATGGTTTTGGGCATGATTCCTGACTGCATCTTGTCGGAAGTCAGTTCTGCGGGCAATGCTGCAGGAACCGGCGCTCGGATTGCGCTCTTAGACCAACGCTCGCGCAAAGATATCGAAGCCTTGGTGCGGCGGGTTGAAAAAATTGAAACCGCGGTTGAGCCGCGTTTCCAAGAATTTTTTGTAGAAGCTATGGCCTTACCCCATTTGACCGACCCCTTTGTGCACTTGCAAAAAGTCGTGAAGTTACCAGAGCGCGTGGCCATCAATTCCGAGCAAAGCACCCGCAGCCGAAGGACCAAGAGGTAAATCTCTGGATATCTAAAGTATGAAAATTTTGGAAATAAGTAGCTTTGTCAACGGCCAAGCGCTTATTGGAAGCGGCGAGCGATTCGAGACGCGCAATCCTGCAACCGGAAAAGTTTTTGCACAATTGCACGATGCCAATGCGGCTGATGTAGACGCCGCGGTTGCTGCTGCACAACACGGGTTTGAGATTTGGTCTGCTATGACAGGCACAGAGCGCGGTCGTATTTTGCGCAAAGCGGCTGATCTTTTGCGCAGTCGCAACGATGAATTGGCCGCGTTAGAAGTACAAGATTGCGGCAAACCATTGCAAGAAGCGCTGGTGGTCGATGTGCACAGTGGCGCTGACTGCATTGAATATTTTGCTGGCGCTGCGGCTACTTTGGCTGGTGCGCAATATCCTTTTAAAAATGCTTTTGCCTATACCCGGCGGGAGCCTTTGGGTGTGTGTGTGGGTATTGGCGCATGGAACTATCCCCTGCAAATCGCATGTTGGAAGTCGGCTCCTGCCTTAGCCGCTGGCAATGCCATGATTTTTAAACCCTCAGAAATGACGCCAGCGACTGCCGTCAAACTCGCTGAGATTTATTTGGAAGCGGGCGTACCCCCCGGCGTCTTTAACGTCCTACAGGGGCGCGGTACTACGGGCGCATTACTCGCAGCCCACCCAGGTGTTGCCAAGGTCTCGGTAACGGGCTCGGTGCAAACAGGAAAGAACGTGATGCAAACCGCCGCTGGAACGCTCAAGCGTGTCACCATGGAGTTGGGTGGTAAATCGCCTTTACTGGTCTTTGATGATGCGGATATGGAACAAGCGGTTGCCGCTGCCATGATGGGTAATTTTTATACCCAAGGCGAGGTGTGTACCAACTGCACCCGCGTGTTTGTTCAACGTGGGTTAGCAGATGCATTTTTAGCCCGCCTGAAAGAACGCACAGTCCAGTTGCGCGTTGGCAATCCGATGGATCCGGAGACCGAAGTCGGCGCTTTGATTTCCAAAGCCCATACAGAGAAAGTGTTGGACTACATTGCCAGCGGTGTCGCTGAAGGCGCCAGCTTGGTCAGTGGCGGCAAGCGTGCGCTGGTTACGGGAATGCCAGAGGGGAATTTTGTGGAGCCCACCATCTTTGCAAATTGCACGGACACCATGCGCATCGTGCGCGAAGAAATTTTTGGACCCGTTTTATCGATGTTGGTTTTTGATGATGAAGAAGAGGCCATTGCGCGGGCCAATGCCTCGCGCTTTGGTCTTGCTGCGGGTGTATTTACCAGGGATCTGGCCCGCGGGCACCGCGTCGCAGCTAAACTCAAAGCGGGGATTTGCTGGATTAACAATTACAACATCACCCCCATTGAAATGCCATTTGGCGGAGCGGGTGAATCAGGCATTGGTTCTGAGAACAGCATGGCCGCTTTTGACCATTACACCCAACTCAAAACGGTGTACGTTGAGTTAGGCGAAGTCGCTTGCGGCTACCGTTGAAAGTAAAGCTATGAAGCAAACAGAATACGACTACATCATTGTGGGCGCGGGCTCGGCGGGCAGCGTTTTGGCCAACCGTTTGAGCGAAGACGCCAATGTCAGTGTGTTGGTGATTGAGGCCGGTCCTTTAGACCACAACCTCATGATTCACATGCCCAGCGGTTTTGCCTATCCTATGGCCAATCCGCGCTACACCTGGATGTACGCCTCTGAGCCAGAGCCCTTCATGGACCATCGCCAGATTCACTGCCCCCGAGGTAAAACCATCGGTGGATCGAGCAGCATCAACGGGATGGTCTATATCCGGGGCAATGCACAAGACTACAACGGTTGGGCGGAAAACTTTGGTCTTACCGATTGGAGTTACGCGCACTGCTTGCCGTACTTCAAGAAATCTGAGACTCGCAATCAAGGCGGTGATGACTATCGCGGCGGTGAAGGTCCGCTGCATGTGTCAACGGGTGCTTGTAAAAATCCGCTTTACAACGCATTTATGGAAGCCGGACAACAAGCTGGTTATTCCTATACCTCGGATATGAACGGTTTCCAGCAAGAGGGCTTTGGCCCCATGGACATGACGACCCACAAAGGCCGGCGTTGGAGCACGGCGATGGCCTACTTGCGCCCCGCCCTGAAGCGAAGCAACCTCACGCTACTGACCCAAACTTTGGTGACGCGTATTGTTTTTGATACCTCTGAAGCCAAACCGCACGCCGTTGCTTTAGAGCTTGATGTCGACGGCAAAGCCCAGACCCTCAACGCGAAGCGTGAAATTATTCTGTGTGGTGGCGCCATCAACTCGCCCCAACTCTTGCAGCTCTCGGGTATCGGTAACCCCGAGCATTTAGCGCCTTTGGGTATTCCGATGGTCGCAACGCTCAAAGGCGTGGGGGAAAATCTGCAAGACCATTTAGAAACTTATGTGCAGTACGCGTGTAAGGAGCCGATCACGCTGTACTCTGCCACCAAGCTCTGGAATAAACTCAAAATCGGCGTGGAGTGGCTGCTGTTTAGAACCGGTTTGGGTGCAACCAATCATTTCGAATCGGGTGGTTTTATTCGCAGCGAAGCGGGTGTTAAAAATCCTGATTTGCAGTACCACTTCTTGCCCATGGCAGTGCGCTATGACGGAAACTCTCCTGCCACAGGCCACGGATTCCAAGCCCATGTGGGCCCTATGCGAGCCACCAGCCGGGGGTTTGTCAAAATCAAATCGGCCAACCCCAAAGAAGCGCCCACCATCGTCTTTAACTACCTAAGTACCGAGCAAGACCGCAAAGAAATGCGCGCAGCCATTCGTTTGACGCGCGAAGTTTTTATGCAAAAAGCATTCGACCGTTTCCGTGGCGAAGAACTCTCTCCCGGCCCAAGTGTCCAAACGGATGCCGAAATCGATGTCCACATCCGCGCCAGTGCAGAAACCGCCTACCATCCGTCTTGCAGTTGCCGCATGGGTACCGACGCCATGGCGGTGGTCGACCACCAAGGGCGGGTGCATGGTGTGGAGCGTTTGCGCGTGGTCGATGCGTCCATCATGCCGCAGGTCGTTAGCGGCAACCTGAATGCGCCCACCATCATGATGGCGGAAAAACTCGCAGACGCGATTCGTGGGCGTTCGCCCCTGCCGGCTTCAAGCGCTCCCGCTTATGTACATCCCCACTGGCAAACCCAGCAACGTTAAAAGTTTCTTGCGGCTCGGCTAAAATAATGCATCTTCGAGGAGCGTTGCAGTTCATATCCATGAACGAGGCTCGGAGCCACTGGCAAGTTGCCAGTTTGTTCTAACGGCGCTCACCCACGCCAATCGTGCGGTGAGCTCTTTGTGTTCTCATCGCGATGGCGTGGCCCCTCATCCTTGTTTCGGAGCGCACCTTGAACGTCGTAGCATCCTCTTTGCCCGCAGATCCTTCTGCTAACCGGTTTACCCACCTCTTAGCAACGCGCCCCTGGCTGTTGGCCGATGGCGCTACGGGCAGCAACCTATTTGATGTGGGTTTGATGTCAGGAGACGCGCCCGAATTGTGGAATACCGAGCACCCAGACCGTATCGCCAACTTGCATCAAAGCTTTGTGGATGCGGGCGCCGATATTATTTTGACCAATACGTTTGGCGGAACGGTGTACCGCCTCAAGCTCCATCAAGCCCATGGTCGGATGGCTGAACTGAACCAAGCCGCCGCCCGTATTGCGCGAGCCGTGGCAGATGCCAGTGGTCGCGAAGTTGCTGTTGCGGGCAGCATGGGTCCGACGGGTGAAATCATGGAACCCATTGGCACGCTAACCTTTGACCAAGCCAAGGCCGCCTTTGCCGAACAAGCCTTGGCGCTGGCCGCTGGCGGTGTGGATGTGTTGTGGATTGAAACCATGTCTTCGCGTGAAGAAGTCGAGGCGGCTGTTGCCGGTGCAGCTGTTGCTGGCTTGCCCATTGTTTGCACGCTCAGCTTTGATACCAACGGCCGAACCATGATGGGAATTTCTCCCAGTGATTTTTCTGGCATTGAGAAATCACTCAGTCCTCGCCTGGCCGCGTGTGGAACCAACTGCGGCGTGGGCGCGTCCGAAGTGGTCGCCTGTATTCACAACCTGGCGGAGGCCATGGGCCCGGACGTGGTCTTGGTTGCCAAAGGCAATTGTGGTATTCCGCAGTACGTTGACGGTGCCATTTGCTACAACGGCACGCCTGAAATCATGGCCCTTTACGCCCGCATGGCGCTTGACGCGGGCGCCCGCATTATTGGCGGTTGCTGCGGAACCAGTGCCAAGCACTTGCGGGCCATGCGCGATGCCTTGGAATCACACACCAAGTCGCCAAGCCCCACGCTCGAAGCTATTTTGAGTCAGCTAGGCGAGGTATCAACCGGTGCGCGAGCGCAGTGGGGTGGAGAACAAAGCCGGCTTGGTGGCGCTGCTCCCGGGGCTAATCTGTCGCGTGGACGCGGCGGGCGCAGTCGGCGCGAATAATGCAAACCACGTCGTCTGCCAAAGGCCTGCTACTGGTTGCAGGCGCAACCCTTTTTTGGAGTTTGAGCGGCGTATTTGTGCGCTGGTTACCGGGCGTTCAGCCCTGGACCTTCAACGCTTACCGAGGTTTGGGAATGGCCTTGGCCATTCTTGCTGGGACGCTTTGGCACTACCGGGGTGAAACCATCGCCATGTTTCGCCGCAGTGAACCCGCAGCGCTTCTTATTTCTGCGGGCGCGTTTGCTTTAGGGTCTTCGCTGTACATC
>QYPA01000166.1 GCA_007279715.1 Comamonadaceae bacterium
ACCGAATCAATGCGGCAGAAGCCAAAGGCATGACGATGCGAGCCTACTTAACCCGCGACGGTGACTTCTTTGTGCCGCTACATGTGCGCGTTCAAAAAGCGCGGCGGGTTCAGGCTGACCTGTTCATGAGTTTGCATGCCGATGCCTTCTTTACCCCCCAACCCCAGGGCGCCAGCGTGTTTGCCTTAAGCCAAGGCGGCGCATCCAGCAGCGCTGCGCGGTGGATGGCAGCCAAAGAAAACAAGGCCGATTTGATTGGGGGTTTGAACGTCAAAGCCAAAGACGCAGTAGTTCAAAGCGCTTTGCTTGACATGAGCACGACGGCGCAGATTACAGACAGCCTCAAGCTCGGCGGCTCTCTTTTAGGAGAAATCGGCCGAGTCGGAAAGTTACATAAATCGCGGGTAGAACAGGCGTCTTTTGCAGTTCTCAAAGCCCCAGACATCCCAAGCGTTTTGGTTGAAGCCGCCTTTATCAGCAACCCCAAGGAAGAAGCCAAACTCAATAGTGAGGAATACCAAAACCAACTTGCAGACGCGTTGATGCGCGGAATTTTGGCCTACTTTAGTAAAAACCCACCGCTTTCGCGGAGTCGCAAGACAGGTTAAAACTGGTTTCGTAACGGCTTATTTATCGGCTTGACGTCGTGCCCGCCAAGTGCCAAAAAACACCAACAGGCCGGGGATCAAAATCATCGCCCAGATGATTTTTTCCAAATGCAGTTTCACCCAGGGAATGTTGCCAAAAAAGTAACCCACCGTCACCAAAGACCCCACCCACAAAGCGCCGCCCAACACGTCGTACAACGTGAATTTCGCTCGGGTCATATTGGCTACGCCTGCAACAAATGGGGCGAAGGTGCGTAAAAATGGCATGAAACGCGCCGCCACGATCGTGATACCACCGTAGCGCTCGTAAAACGCATGGGCCTGGTCAAACGCGGCCTTATTGAAGAGCCTGGAATCTTCCCATTGGAATACTTTGGCTCCAAGAAAACGGCCCACGGTGTAATTGGATTGGTTGCCTAAAACCGCCGCAGTGAAGAATAAAACCACCGTCAGCGGGTAACTCATGAGACCCAAACCACACATCGCACCCACCACAAAAAGCAAAGAGTCTCCGGGAAGAAAAGGCATGACCACAACGCCGGTTTCGACAAAAATAATCAGAAACAGCAGCGCATAAACCCACATGCCATATTGGGTGACAAACATCTCGAGGTATTTGTCAATGTGCAGAACAAAGTCAAGCAGTGTGGTGAAGAGTTCCATGACCGCCATTATCGTTGGCCGCGCCTCTAGAATGCTTTGGTGAACGCAAGCACCCTCCCAACCATGCCCCACATCCCTTTGCGCCGCCCTATCCGCGAACTTCCGGATGAACTGATCAGCCAAATCGCTGCAGGCGAAGTGGTGGAGCGGCCCGCCTCGGTCGTGCGCGAACTCGTTGACAACGCGCTTGACGCTGGGGCGCGTAATGTTACGGTGCGCTTGCTCGCTGGCGGCGTGCGCTTGATTGCGGTCGAAGACGATGGCATGGGCATCGTGCGCGATGAGCTGCCGATTGCCTTCAAACGCCACGCTACTAGCAAAATTGGCAGTCTCCATGATTTGGAATCGGTCAGCACCATGGGCTTTCGGGGTGAGGCCTTGGCAGCCATTAACTCTATTGCCGATTGCGCTATTTTGTCGCGTGCCAACCAACAAAATGAGGCATTTCTTTTGGATGGTCGAACCGGTGAATTGCGTCCCGTCGCCCGAGCGCAAGGGACCACCGTGGAAGTCAAAGAACTTTTTTACAGTACGCCTGCGCGGCGTAAATTTCTAAAAACCGATGCCACCGAGTTAGCCCACTGCATCGAAGCAGTTCGCCGCCATGCGCTGGCCCGACCTGATGTGGGTTTTGAAATTTGGCACGAAGGCAAGCTGGCAGAGCAATGGCGTGCTTGGCCCTTGGAAGGATCGCTTACCAATGAAGGCGATGCCTTGGACCGGCGCTTGGCTGATGTCTTAGGCCCAGATTTTTTGAAGCAATCGATCGCTGTGAATTGGCACAAAGCAGGCGAAGGCCAGAACATGCGCGTTTGGGGTCGGGTTGGGATTCCGGATGCGGCCCGTTCGCGTGCGGACCAGCAGTTTTGCTACGTTAACGGGCGCTTTGTGCGAGATAAAGTTCTGACCCATGCTGCGCGTAGTGCCTACGAAGACGTCTTGCATGGTCATCGCCAGCCAATCTATGCGCTCTATCTCAGCATGGATCCTGCCCGGGTGGATGTCAATGTGCACCCCACTAAAATTGAAGTGCGTTTTCGTGACAGTCGCGAAGTTCACCAAGCCGTTCGCCATGCCACCGAAGACGCGTTGGCAGCGCCACGTGCGGCTTCGGCTCAGCAACCTTTAGTAATCCAGCAAGGCCTAGCCGACCAGACTGTGCTGCAGACTTCGTTGCAAGCCACCACCTTCTATGCGTCTCAAGCCGCGATCCCTTTTCGCGCGAGCGACTCCTCAGTGGGGCACCGCGTCAGTGATTTGGCAGCGCTGTGGCAACCTTCACCGCAGCAGGTTGCGCAAGCGTCGTTGAAAACGTTGGCCGCCGATCCTTTGCCCTCAGGCGACTGGCCACTAGGGCGCGCCGTTGCGCAAATCCAAGGCATCTACATCTTGGCCGAGAACGCGCAGGGCTTGGTCATCGTCGATATGCATGCCGCACATGAACGGATTGTTTACGAGCGGCTTAAAGCACAAGCCAACGCGCATATCGCAAGCCAACCTTTGCTCATTCCCGCCACGTTTGCCTGCACCCCTGCGGAACACGCCACCGTGGAGACACACACCGACACCTTGCGCGCGTTGGGATTAGAGATTAGTGTGTTTTCTCCTAAAACGCTGGCGGTTCGTGCGGTTCCGACCTCGCTGGCGCAAGGCGACGCCGTGGAACTGGCGCGTAGCGTTTTAGCAGAATTAGCCCAACACGATGCCAGTACCGTCTTAGACCGCGCCAAAAACGAATTGCTCGCCACCATGGCCTGCCACGGTGCAGTCCGTGCCAACCGCAAACTCACTTTGGAAGAAATGAACGGACTGCTGCGCCAAATGGAAGACACCGAACGCAGCGACCAATGCAACCACGGCCGCCCCACGTGGCGTTCGATTTCTATTGCAGATTTAGACAAGCTCTTTTTAAGAGGGCGTTAACACCATGACTATTTGTCGCCGTGCTTTTTCTGCATTCTTACCGGCGGCGCTTTTTTCCTCGCTTGCGAAAAATTCGTTTGCAGAAGATATTTTTATATCTGACACGCATTCGCATTCAGCCCTGAGTCCTCGCAACGAGGCGTGTTTGTCATGTGAGCTTAACGCCCAGCACGTAACCCTGGTCTCTTGGGCTTTAGGGTCAGATGGTCCATTTATTCAGCGCCTTCCAAGCGGCGCAATGCAGGTGAATTTAAAAGCCACGCCAGAGCAATACCAAGAAACATTCTTGCGCCAACTTGGCGGAATGTTTGCCCGTATTCGGCGCGAACAAATTCGCATTGTTCGCAACGCCCTAGATGTGGACCGAGCGCTTGCGGGCGAGCTGCGCCTGGTGATTTCAACCGAAGGCGCCCACTACTTAGGGGGCGACATCGGCTACCTCGACCTGGCCTATAACCGCGGCGTTCGTCAAATCGGATTAGGACATTTTGTAGAAGGCGACATCACCGATGTGCGCACAGAGCCGCCAAAGATCGGTGGCCTTAGTACTTTTGGAAAAGACGTCATCCGCCGCTGTAACGCCTTGGGTATTTTGGTCGATCTTGCACACTCCACAGACACTGCAGTGGCCCAAGCACTAGAAACATCGAACCAACCGATGCTTTGGTCACACAGCAACATCACTCGTATTCCTTCGAGCTGGAATACCGGAGGAAATCAGGTTATGAGCGTGAGCCTTCAAAACGCCAAAGTAATGGCTGAGCGTGGAGGCGTGATTGGGGTTTGGCCGAGTCGGTTTAACTTTGACAATCCGGATGCCTATGTTGCTGGCTTACAAGCGGCCGTTGAGATGGTGGGTGCAGACCACGTTGCCTTTGGTACTGATATGCAAGGTCTTTCTACCCAGGCCACCATGATGACCGACTACAGCGGAATGCGCGATATTGTTAATCGCATGTTGGCAAAAAATATGCCTGAAGCGGTGGTTAGAAAAGTAGCCAGTGAAAACTACGGTCGTCTGCTTAAAACGGTGTTTAACGGACGGACTGCGCCCGATCCCATGTGAGCCTGCCCCTTCCCCAACCCCAACCCGTTCGCAGCGAACTGCGTGCCCTGTGGCAACTCACTTGGCCTATTTTGGTGGGGCAACTGGCAAACGTCGGCATGTCCGTGTCGGATGTCGCCATGGCCGGACACGCCTCGGCCCAAGACCTAGCGGGTATCTCTTTGGGTGTGTCGGTGTGGAATATGGTCATCATTACCCTGATGGGAATCATGATGTCGGTCAGTCCGTTGGTGGCCCACCATGTGGGGGCAAAAGCTTTGCACAAAGTTCCGCATGAAGTGCGACAGGCGCTTTGGAAAGCTGTGATTCTGGGCGTTATCGCGATCGCCATCATGCAATCCACCGTGTTTATTTTTGAAGCCATAGATTTAGAGCCTGTAACGCGTAGTGTAGCTATCGGTTTTGTAGTGATCACCAGTTATGCAATGCCAGCGTTTGCTGTTTACCGGGTTTTGTACGGGTACAGCGCAAGCCTCAACCAAACCAAACTCTTGATGGTCGTTGCGATTGGGGCGCTTGCGCTTAATATTTTTCTCAACTGGGTTTTGGTGTTTGGAAACTGGGGCTTCCCACGGTTGGGCGGTTTAGGTTGCGCGTGGTCAACGCTGTTGTGTGTATGGGCGAATTTAGGAGGCTTGCTGTGGTGGATGCGGCGCAGCTCCGCTTACCAAAGCACCTGGCCTTTTTCACGGTTTGAGTGGCCGCATGGTCCCAAGTTGCGCAGCTTGCTGCAATTGGGCTTGCCTATTGGCATTACCTACTTTGCAGAAACCAGTGCCTTTGGCCTGATCGCTTTTTTAATCGCTCGGTTTGGCAGCACAGAGATTGCGGCCCACCAAATCGCGCTGAACTTCACCTCGCTGGTGTTTATGGTTCCGCTGAGTTTGGGGGTGGCGGTGCTCACGCGCGTGGGGCATTCGCTGGGCGCGGGGGACGCCTTAGCCGCTCGCTTTCGCGCTTGGGTGGGCGTGTGGGCTGGCTTAGGATTTGCGGCCGTTTCAGCGCTCACGATGGCGGTGTTCAACCACCAGATTGCCGCCCTCTACACCACGGATATAGGAGTCGCAAGCGTGGCCGCCCACTTGTTATTTATCGCCGCGATTTTTCAGCTTTCCGACTCGGCGCAAGTGGTCACCAGCAGTGCCATTCGGGGCTACAAAATTACCCGCTCACCTATGTTGGTTCAGCTGACTGCTTTTTGGGTGGTGAGTTTGCCTTTGGGTTATCTGTGGGGGATTGCCCCTTCTGGATTTTTTGCAAGCCCCCAACACCCGATGGGAGCTGCCGGATTTTGGTGGGCATTGGTCGTGGGCCTGACCGTGGGCGCGTTGGGTTTGCTGGTTTTGCTTAAGTACATTGCGCGCACTCGCATCGCCGCCTACCCGCAGTAAGCCATGACTTCTGCCCAATCTCTTTCTCCTGCTCTTCCGTTTCATCTGGCCTTGGCGGGTCCAACAGCCGCAGGTAAAACGGCCGCAGCGTTGGCGATTGCCAAGGAATACGATTGCGAAATCATCAGCGTAGATTCCGCCTTGGTGTACTGCGGCATGGACATTGGCACGGCCAAGCCCAGCGCAGCGGAGTTGGCTCAAGTTAAACACCACCTGATCGATATCCGTGATCCTTTAAACGCCTACAGCGCGGCAGAGTTTGCAGTAGACGCAGAACGTTTGATTCGCGATATCAGCGCACGAGGAAAATTGCCGCTCTTGGTCGGCGGGACGATGCTGTATTTCAAGGCCTTGCGCAATGGGATTGACCCGATGCCCGCTGCCAACGCAGACATACGCGCAGCGATTGAAGCCCAAGCCAAAGCAGAGGGCTGGCCTGCGATACACGCCCAACTCGCTAAGATCGACCCTGAAACCGCAGCGCGACTCGCCCCGATGGACAGCCAGCGCATTCAACGCGCACTGGAGGTGTATCAAATTTCAGGGGTTCCCTTGTCGGTTTTGCACCTGCGCCAAAAGTCACTTGCTACTCCTCTATCAAGCGAGTCCTCAAACCCGCGAAGTATCGCCCCGCTTATTTCACTAGAGCCCGCTGACCGCGCTTGGTTACATGAACGCATTGCCCAGCGTTTTGATCAGATGCTGAGTGAGGGATTGATGAATGAAGTTCACGCTTTGCGTTCGCGTGGTGATTTGCATGCAGACCTGCCCTCCATGCGCTGCGTCGGCTACCGGCAAGCGTGGGAAGCCTTAGAGGGCGTTTGGCCGTTGGCGGAGTTACGCGACAAAGGCATTTTTGCCACACGCCAATTGGCCAAACGCCAAATCACATGGCTACGTTCCATGCCAGAGCGAATTCAGATTGAATGCGACAGCAGCAACGCGCTAACCGAGGTATTAAGTTGCGTGCGCAATCTGATCCCTACATCCCGGCAACTCACTGGGCCGATATAAATCGATTTCATGCAAAGCCAGCAGACTTATATCCACCCGGGTTCATCTCAACTGTGCGGTCTTCCTTGATCGCTACTAAGCAACCAGCGATACGCCAGGCTTTATTTTTTTCCTTGGTACTCGGGCGTTGCAATGAATAAATAGCCATCCAGGATTTGCCAGCCGCATCGGTCATCTCTACTTTCATGATGACGGCTTCCCCATCTTTTTCCGGCTTTAAATAGGCCACCGTGGCGGGTCGATACACAACCGGATAATGCGCACGCACCATGTTCATGAAATTATCAGGCGATTGAAACCTTTTCTGAATAGATGAAGAGGCAAATGAAAAAGCCTTAATGGAGTCGTCGGCAGCAAACGCAGCAAGTTGTGCGGCTACCAAATCACGTGCTGCTTTTTCGTCCTTGGCTGTCAAGGTATTTTGAGAAGATGCAGCTAAGACGTTGAGGGCACACGCCATCGCGAAAAAAACCAGGCTTATCAAAAGCCACAAGCGTGGTTTTGAGCTAAAAGACAAAGGGGTCTTCAGTCCATCGATATCCGTCTTTTGATGCCATTGCGTTGTATTTGGGGTGAAAAACAGCATTGCGACTCCTGATAAAGTTAACAGGGGGTATCTTGCTCCGCTTGATTTAACACTGCAGTTTGGTAGGAAATACAGACCTACACCTATTGATCAAAACCCTTCAGGGTATTTTTTTACTGGCAACCAGCCTCGCAGGCTATTGATAAAAGCCACCTCTGTTACCCGATCTAAATCAGCCAAGCGAACCACGCCTTCGGCGACCCGGCCCGACTTCAACGCCTCGGATCGGCCAATTCCACCTAAGAGACCACACGCCAAAGGCGGAGTGATCCATCGGCCCTCGATACAAAAAGCCAAGTTACCGCGCGTACCCTCGGTGATTTCACCGGCGCTGTTCCACAAAATCGTATCGAATACGTGGGGGTCGGTAGGCGCAAAAGCGTCGTAGTGGTCACGCCGCGTGGTCTTAAAGCGAACAAATTCGGAGTGCGCTTCTAGGAATGGCTGCTTTGCCAGTTCCAAGCGGACAAAATCGGGGTTGGGCTCCAAAGCAAAAGCCTGCGCCTGGGGCTGGCCTTGCGCATCCAGCAGCAGACGCACGCGCCACAGTCCGCTTGCATGCGAATGCGTCAGCACCTCAAGGGCGGCTTCAACGCGGCCGGCGTCCCACGGCACTGCGAAATGGTCAGCAGCCGCTTGCATGCGGGTAAGGTGAGCAGCGCGGTGGCGCACGACGCCGTCTTCCAGCGCCAAGGTTTCCAGCATAGAAAATGCTTGGCTTGCGCGTTGTACAAACGCCTGCTTGTATTCCCACTCTTGCCACTCGCCCTGCGCTGTGGCATCCGCGGTGATCCCGCTGCCAATGCCGCATTGCGCGTTCTGGCCTTGCACAGTGACTGTGCGAATGGGAACGTTAAATATAGCTCGGCCACCGGGTGCAACTACCCCTAAAGCGCCGCAGTAAACACCGCGAGCCTGAGGTTCTAGTTGGTGAATCATCTGCATAGCCTGCACCTTGGGCGCCCCGGTCACGGAGCCGCAAGGAAACAAGGCCGAAAACACATCCACCAAAGTCGTCCCCGGGCGGGTTGTTGCTTGTACATCCGAGGTCATTTGCCACACCGTTGGCAACGCCTGTGTATGAAAGAGGCGGGGAACTTTCACACTAAAGGGCTCGGCAACCCGAGAAATATCGTTGCGCAACAGGTCCACAATCATCACGTTTTCTGAGCGCTCTTTGGCGGAGCTGCGCAGGCCTTGGGCCAAGGCTTCGTCTTCTTGCGGTGTGTCGCCGCGCCGTGCTGTGCCCTTCATGGGGCGTGCCAAAATCGTTGGCGCCTGCCAGTCGAAAAATAACTCCGGCGATACCGACAACACCTGCCCGCTGTCACCGGTATCTAAAAACGCGGCGTAACCCTTGGGCTGCGCCTGCTGGAGTGCGGCGAAAAGGGACAAGGCGGCGTGGTTGGAATCCACACCCGGTGCGTGGCTTAACTGGCCCTGCATTTGCGTGGTGAAGTTCACTTGGTACATCTCGCCCTGCGCAATCGCTTTATGCAGCGTTTGCATGTCGGCATCAAAAGCCGCACGCGACATCAAGGCCTGCCAATCCACGCGCACTTCGTGCGAACCCAGCGCGTCAGGCCACGGTAGCGCATCGTCAAACACACCAAACCACGCCAGCGGTCCGTTGCTCGCATGCACCACAAACGCCGTATCAAACGCAGGCGCAGCTTCGTAGCTGACATAACCCACGCACCACCGCCCCTGGACCGCATGCGACTGCACGCCATCCAAAACGCCGCGAACCTGGTCCAGGGTGTGGGCTTGCAAAATCTCACGCGGATTTGCAAACGCATAGCGCAGGCGCGGTGCTTCAGCGTTTGTCGGATCAGAAAAATCAAGCAGCGCAGTGAATGCGCTGGCCGCTGCTGCCATCAAGCCGCCCCGAGGTGCGGAACCAAACCGCCTGTAGGCTGGCCATTTTTGAGGGCCGCAGTAAAAGCCAGCATCCGGTCAATCGGCTTACGCGCACGCAGCCCCAAAGCGGGGTCAACGAAAATCGCATTGGCCCCTGATTCCAAAACGCGAGCCACATCGGCCAAACCATTCATCGCCATCCACGGGCACTGAGCGCAGCTTTTGCAGGTCGCGCTGTTGCCTGCGGTTGGCGCTTCGATGAATTTTTTCAAAGGATTGAGGGTGCGCAGTTTGTGAAGCATACCGCTGTCGGTGGCAACGATAAAAGTGGATGCGCTTGACGTTTGCGCCGCTTTCAAAATGCCCGAGGTCGATCCCACTGCGTCAGCCAAGGCCACCACTTCGGCGGGTGATTCTGGGTGCACCAGCACCAAGGCTTCGGGGTGTTCTGCTTTAAGCGCTTGGAGCTCAAAGGCTTTGAACTCATCGTGCACGATACAAGCGCCCTGCCAACAGACCATGTCTGCACCAGTTTCTTTGGCGATGTACCCGCCCAAATGTTTGTCCGGGGCCCATAGAATTTTTTGACCTGCGGCGTGCAGCGCGCCCACAATGTCTAGCGCACAACTGGAGGTGACGACCCAATCAGCCCGGGCTTTGACGGCGGCGCTGGTGTTGGCATAGACCACCACCACGCGGTCTGGGTGCGCGTCACAAAAGGCATTGAATG
>QYPA01000137.1 GCA_007279715.1 Comamonadaceae bacterium
AGCGAGTTTTGCGCGATTCTTGAGATTTAGCATCGAAAAGTAAGGGCTTTTTTCGAGCCTTTTGACATGGATCAAACCCAGTTGAATTACTAACCCCGACACTTCCCTCTGCGATTAATCAAAGAGGTGAATATGGCATTTGCAAATCAGCAGGCGGCTAGCTACAACGATACCGTTGTACGTCAGTTCGCCATCATGACGGTGGTTTGGGGTGTGGTGGGCATGCTGGTAGGCGTGATCATTGCGGCCCAGTTGGCGTGGCCTGAGCTTAATTTTGGCATTCCGTGGTTGAGCTATGGGCGTTTGCGACCTTTGCATACCAATGCGGTGATTTTTGCGTTTGGTGGTTGTGGCTTGTTTGCTGCCGCTTATTACGTGGTCCAGCGCACCTGCCATGTCCGGCTTTTTGCAGATAAATTGGCCTCGTTTACCTTCTGGGGTTGGCAGCTGGTTATCTTGGCAGCTGCGATCTCCCTGCCTTTGGGTTTCACCCAAGGCAAGGAATACGCTGAACTGGAATGGCCCATTGATATCTTGATTACTTTGGTCTGGGTTGCTTTTGCCATCGTTTTCTTTGGCACGGTAGGTACCCGTAAGGTCAAACATATTTATGTAGCCAACTGGTTCTTTGGCGCCTTCATTTTGGCCGTTGCCATCCTGCACTTGGTTAACAGTGCAGCGATTCCCGCCGGTTGGATGAAATCTTACTCAGCCTACGCTGGCGTACAAGACGCGATGGTTCAGTGGTGGTACGGACACAACGCGGTGGGCTTCTTCTTAACCGCCGGGTTCTTGGGAATGATGTACTACTTCATCCCCAAACAAGCCGGACGTCCTGTGTACTCGTACCGTTTGTCGATTGTTCACTTTTGGGCATTGATCTTTACCTACATGTGGGCGGGCCCGCACCACTTGCATTACACCGCCTTACCTGATTGGACGCAGTCCGTTGGTATGGTGTTCTCCTTGATTTTGTTGGCGCCAAGCTGGGGCGGCATGATCAACGGCATCATGACTTTGTCGGGCGCATGGCACAAACTGCGTGACGACCCGATCCTTCGCTTCCTCATCGTCTCTTTGTCTTTCTACGGTATGAGTACCTTTGAAGGTCCAATGATGTCGATCAAAACTGTGAATGCCTTGAGCCATTACACCGACTGGACCGTGGGTCATGTGCACTCGGGCGCCTTAGGTTGGGTAGGCCTAGTCACCATGGGTTCCATGTATTACTTGATCCCTCGTTTGTTTGGCCAAAAACAGATGTACAGCGTCAAAGCCATTGAGGTTCACTTCTGGACGGCCACCATCGGTATCGTGATTTACATCGCTGCGATGTGGATTGCCGGAGTGATGCAAGGTCTGATGTGGCGTGCGATTAACCCTGATGGAACTTTGACCTACACCTTTGTGGAGTCTGTCAAAGCGACGTATCCCTTCTATGTATTGCGTTTGTCAGGTGGTTTGTTGTACCTCACAGGCATGTTGATCATGCTGTGGAACACCCTTAAAACCGCGACCACTGGCCGCGCTGTGACAGTCAATGTGCCTGCCCCAGTGGCGCACGCATAAGACAAGGACCTCATCATGTCAAACGAAAACTCTAAATCGGGCTTGTCCCACGAGAAAATTGAAACCAGCAATTTCTTGATGATTGTGCTGATTTTGCTGGTGCTTTTGGTGGGCGGTATGGTTGAAATCGTTCCCCTGTTTTTCCAAAAATCCACCACCGAGCCGATCAAAGGTATTGCACCTTACACCCCGCTTCAACTGGCTGGCCGCGACATCTACACACGTGAGGGTTGCTACAACTGCCACTCGCAAATGATTCGCCCCTTCCGTGCTGAGACATTGCGTTATGGACACTATTCAGTCGCCGGCGAGTCGGTGTATGACCACCCATTCCAATGGGGAAGCAAGCGCACTGGGCCTGATTTGGCCCGTGTAGGTGCGAAGTACAGCGATGAGTGGCACCGCATTCACTTGACCAATCCCCGTGACTTGGTACCAGAGTCGAATATGCCTGCCTACCCTTGGCTTGAGAAAACCCCAGTGGACGCAGCTTCAATGCCCGCGCACATGACCGCTCTGCGCCGCGTAGGTGTTCCTTATACCGATGCACAAATTTCGCAAGCAAGTGAAGAGCTCAAAGGTAAGACCGAACTCGACGCAACGATTGCCTATCTGCAAGTCTTAGGCTTGGCGCTGAAATAAGCAGTCCTTAGGAGTAAACCATGGATGTCAACACATTACGCGCTTTGGTCACGGTGGTGAGTTTCGTGACTTTTATTGGGATCGTCTGGTGGGCTTGGTCGCGCCAACGTTCTGCAGATTTTTCTGAAGCGGCCAACCTGCCTTTTGGGCAGGATTAATTTAAAAAAGTACGCATAAGGAATCGATATGAGCGACTTCACAAGTAATTTTTGGGCGGTTTTTGTGACCGCTATTACCCTGATTGGTATGGTTGCCTGTCTCTTGCTGCTGTGGTTTAGCGGCAAAGCCCGGGCGATGACAGCCAACGACAACACGACCGGACATGTCTGGGACGGCGATTTGCGCGAGATGAACAACCCACTTCCCCGCTGGTGGGTATGGCTGTTTGTCATCACCATTGTTTTTGGTTTTTTGTACTTGGCGCTTTATCCGGGGCTGGGAACGATGAAAGGCAAGTTGGGATGGACTTCAGCGGATCAGTACGCAGCGGAGGTTGAAAAAGCGAATTTGGCAGAAGCACCGCTGTACGCGAAGTTTGTCGCGATGAAGCCGGAAGATCTTGCCAAAGACCCTCAAGCCAAAGCCATTGGCGAGCGTTTGTTTATGAACAATTGCGCCCAATGCCACGGCTCGGACGCCCGGGGCTCTAAAGGGTTTCCCAATTTGACAGATGCAGATTGGCTGCACGGTGGAACCACAGACAAGATCAAAGAAACTTTGACGTTGGGCCGTATCGGACAAATGCCTCCTATGGCAGCCGCCATAGGAACGCCAAACGATGTTAAAAACGTGGCTAATTACGTTTTGAGTTTGTCCGGAAGTCCGCACGACTCGGTCCGTGCTGCTGTGGGTAAATCCAAGTTTTCTGCTTGTGCTGCTTGTCACGGTGCAGATGGAAAAGGCCTGCAAGCCTTGGGTTCAGCCAATTTGACCGACAACATTTGGCTCCATGGCTATGGAGAAGCCGCCATTATTGCCATGGTCAACAACGGCAAAGTCAATCAAATGCCAGCCCAAGCAGGCAAGCTCACTGAAGCACAAATCCATGTGTTGTCCGGTTATGTGTGGGGCATGTCTAACAAGTAACTATGTTTTGAGAAAAGTTATTCCGATAGCCCCATCGCCAGATACGGGGCCAATCACTCCACCGCCTGGCGCAGATGCAGAGATGATTTCTCTGTACGAGGCCCACCAGAAAATTTACCCGCGTAGCGTCTCCGGATTCTTTTCGAATTGGCGTTGGGCTACGGTCTTTCTGACCCAATTGATTTTTTATGGAATGCCTTGGCTCGAGTGGGGCCAGCGCCAAGCGGTCTTGTTTGATCTGGGTGCTCGGCGGTTCTATATTTTTGGATTGGTTTTGTACCCGCAGGACTTCATTTACCTCACTGGCTTACTTGTCATCTCGGCTTTGTCGCTGTTTTTGTTTACGGCGGTAGCCGGCCGCTTATGGTGCGGTTACACGTGTCCCCAAACGGTGTACACCGAAATATTTCTTTGGATAGAGAAAAAAACAGAAGGCGACCGATCAGCGCGAATGCGCCGTGATGAGGGCGGTTTTTCGTTTGAAAAATTCGGACGCAAATCAGCCAAGCATGGCTTGTGGCTGGCAGTGGCTTTATGGACAGGTTTTACGTTCGTGGGTTACTTCACGCCCATTCATGAGTTAGCAAGTGAGTTCGCTCATTGGTCACTGGGCTCATGGGAAATCTTTTGGGTTTTCTTTTATGGCTTTGCCACCTATGGCAACGCCGGGTTCATGCGCGAACAAGTGTGCAAACACATGTGCCCCTATGCCCGGTTTCAGAGCGCTATGTTTGACAAAGACACACTGATCGTGACCTACGACGGCATTCGCGGAGAACCTCGGGGCGCACGTTCTAAGAAAGTAGATTTAACCCAATCGAGTTTGGGTGCTTGCGTGGATTGCAGTTTGTGTGTGCAGGTTTGCCCCACCGGAATCGATATCCGCAATGGTTTGCAGTATGAATGTATTGGTTGCGGTGCCTGTGCGGATGTATGCGACACCGTGATGGACAAAATGGGCTACGAGAGAGGGCTGGTGAAGTACTCGACGGAAAACGCGATCAACCAGCGCTGGACCAAAACTCAAACCTTGCGCCATATATTTAGACCCCGCGTTTTGGTGTACACCGCCATTCTTTGGTCCGTTATTTTTGCGATGCTGATCAGTTTGGCGATGCGGGACCCATTCAAGGTCGATATCGAACGAGATCGCAGTATCTTGGCTCGCCAGATTGAGGGTGGGCGTATTGAAAACATCTACCGCTTGCAGATCATGAATGCGTCGGAGTCTCTGTTGCAGGTCCATGTTCAAGCCGATGGTTTGTCCGGCTTGGTGGTTGAAACAGAACATAATCTTTTGGTTGACGCCGCCCAGTCGCGTTGGTTTGTTGTTCACGTTCAGTTACCCTTTGAGCAAGCAGCACCCGGATCCCACATCATCCATTTCCATGTGCAAAGCCAAGACCGTTTAACGACTGTGACTGAAAAAGCAGTCTTTATTGTTCCCCGTTAAGGAAAATTATGAATAACGCAAAGACTCAAAATACCGATCCGTGGTGGAAGTTTGGACATGTGTGGTTGGTCGTTTCTGGCCCTGCCATCGTTGTCGCTGCCAGTTTCATCACGTTTTACCTGGCGTATTCAGGCATGGATACCCTCGTGGATGAAAATTACTATCAAAAGGGCTTGGAGATCAACCGAACTTTGATGGGGGACAAGCCATCAAGCTTGGCACCAGCGCAGCAAGCCCGTAACCACGCTGCAACTGGCGTAATACCCAATACAAAGCAAAAATAACCTGTCTGATTCAGCTCTGGCGGCGTACCGACGCAGGCCTCATTCCCAAGAGCCTACAAGCAAGCTTTGTTATTGACAATGTCGCGCAGGGCCTCGACATTGAGAATTCGAACATGGCGTTGTTTGACCTCTAACACCTTGTCTTCAGCAAATTTGGAGAATGTGCGGCTTACCGTCTCTAGTTTGAGGCCCAAGTAGCTGCCGATTTCTTCGCGGGTCATACGCAAAATCAAGTCAGACTGTGAAAACCCCCGGGCATGCAAACGTTGGGCTAAGTTCAATAAAAAGGCGGCTAAGCGCTCTTCGGCCCGCATGCTGCCAAGCAGCAACATCACCCCGTTTTCGCGAACAATTTCTCTGCTCATGATTTTGTGAACATGGCGTTGCAAGGAATTGATCTCTCTCGACAACTCCTCAATGCGCTCAAAGGGCATCACGCAGACTTCGGCGTCCTCTAGGGCGATCGCGTCGCAGGAGTGGTGGTCGCTGACGATGCCATCGAGGCCCATGACTTCGCCCGCCATCTGGAACCCTGTGACTTGGTCGCGCCCGTCGTCAGTCACCACGCTGGTCTTAAAAAACCCAGTGCGAATCGCAAAAAGGCTGGTGAACTTCTCGCCATTGCGAAACAGGGTGGACCCTTTTTTTACTTTGCGTCGGAGGGCCACTACGTCATCAATACGCTCAAGCTCTTGTTCGCTCAGACCCAAAGGCATACACAACTCACGCAGATTGCAATTAAAGCAAGCAACTTTCAAGCTGTGCGGATTAATTGCCGTGAGTGTTGCGCCTGGCATGTGCGCGTGGGAGCCGAGACCGGAGGTATCGATGGGTTGTGTGGGAACCATTTTGAGCATGGGGGAGTCCAAAATAGGTGGAGCGGTCTTTGAACTAAGTGAAAAAGGTTTGACAAACGTCAAGCGTTTTTCTGCCTTGAAATGCCATAGTACTGCATGACCGACGAGAAACAGCTTACAACGCCCGCCCAGCAGGCGGTTCCCTATGAGATTTTGCGTCGATTTGATATTTCCGGGCCGCGGTACACCTCTTACCCCACGGCAGATCGTTTTGTGGAAGCCTTTACCCAAGCGGATTACGCCCACGCCTTAAAACACCGACGCAGCAGCGCCGCCGCATTGACACTGCCTTTATCGCTGTATGTTCACATTCCGTTTTGCGAGTCCTTGTGCTACTACTGCGCTTGCAACAAAGTCATTACCAAGCACCACAGTCGCTCAGCCGAGTATTTGAGGTACTTGGGCCGTGAAATAGAGTTGCATGTCGCTTTGATCGGCAAGGGCCAACCCATCAGCCAGCTGCATTTGGGCGGAGGCAGCCCCACTTTTTTGACTGACGCAGAATTGAATGAGTTGATGACACTGCTTAGGGATAACTTCAGTTTTACTCTTGGGGGTGAATACGCGATTGAAGTGGACCCACGGACCGTCGATGCGGGTCGTATCGATGCGCTTGCAACCATGGGCTTTAATCGCTTGAGCTTTGGGGTGCAAGACTTTGACCCTGATGTACAAAAAGCGGTTCACCGAGTGCAACCCGCAGAGCAGGTGTTTAGCCTGGTCAAGGCGGCAAGAGAGCGGGGTTTCGAGTCGATCAATGTTGATCTCATCTATGGCTTGCCCCATCAAAGTCCAGAATCCTTCGACCGCACCTTGGTGCAAATTGCGGAGCTTCGGCCGGATCGGATTGCGCTTTACGCTTATGCGCACTTGCCTGAGCGCTTTAAGCCTCAGCGGCGTATTGCAATCACCGACCTGCCCAGCGCTAGCGCCAAAGTGACCATGTTGGCTCGCTCTCTCGACGCCTTAATGGGCGTAGGTTATGTGTATGTCGGTATGGACCACTTTGCTTTACCTGACGATGCGCTCGCAGTGGCCAAGCGCCAAGGCCGCTTGCATCGCAATTTTCAGGGCTACAGCACCCAGGGCGATTGCGATTTGATCGCCTTGGGAGTCTCTTCCATTGGACGAATTGGCGCGACCTACAGCCAGAACGCGAAAACGCTGGATGACTACTACGACCTGCTCAATCGCGGTCGCTTGCCTGTAGTTCGCGGTTTGGCTTTGACACGCGATGATTTGGTGCGCCGCTCGGTCGTCATGGCCTTGATGTGCCAAGGCACTTTGCATTTTGAGTCGATCGAGTCGGCTTACCTGATTGAGTTTGCGAGTTATTTTTCTAACGAACTAGAAGCTTTGCAACCTTTGGTGGATCAAGGCTTGGTAGAGGTTGATGCGGCTGGTATTCAGGTGACCCCAATGGGGTGGTATTTTGTTCGAGCGGTAGCCATGGTGTTTGATCGCTATTTACAAACAGACCTCAACCGCACCCGTTTTTCAAAGATTCTTTAGCCTAAGCCCCACCCGCTACCATCAGGGCATGCAATTTTCATTGGTATTGACCGCCCTCGTGATGGGCTTGGTAGGTGGACCGCACTGTGTGGCCATGTGTGGTGCGGCCTGTGCAGGCTTGGGCCAAGCGGCGGGCCCACGAAAAAACTCTGCTATTTTTTTATTCCAAGCCGGGCGTGTCATCGGTTATTCAGCTTTAGGTGGTTTGTCGGCTGCCTCCTTGCAAGGACTGGGTTGGCTCACGGTGCAATCCGCTGCATTGCGTCCGGTGTGGAGCCTGTTTCATGTCGCCGCTTTGGTGTTGGGTTTGGTGTTGCTTTGGAGAGCACAGCAGCCGATGTGGCTTGAGCTGGCAGGACGGTCTCTTTGGCAGCGTGCGCGAGGGTTTGGCCTGCAACGCGGCGGAGCCCCCTTGTTGCTTGGCAGCCTGTGGGCGCTGCTTCCCTGTGGTTTGTTGTACTCGGCTTTATTGGTCGCGGCTTTGGCAGGCAGTGTGCTTGGTGGCGCTGCAGTAATGGCTGCTTTTGCCATCGGTACCAGTGTGACCATGACAGTAGCCCCTTGGTTTTGGATGCGCTTGCGCGGCAGCCCCCACATCCCGGGTTCGGGTGACTGGGGCGTTCGCTTAGCGGGCGCTGCCTTGGCGGCTAGTGCGGCGTGGGCCCTCTGGATGGGCTTAGTCAACAACACAGCGCCGTGGTGCGCCACTGTTTGAAGTCTATTTTTTTCCGTTGTTGATCATTTGCATGGCAGAGGAAATGAGCGTGGACACCTCCGTCATGTTTCCCGGAACAATGAGCGTGGTGGCGGCGTCTTGGGCCACTTTGCTGTAAGCCTGAACCGCTTGCTCGGCGATCTTGAGTTGAACGGCTTGCTCGCCACCGGGTTTCTCAATGGCAGCGGCAATGCGCTCAATGGCGTGTGCGGTTGCATCGGCAACGGCAGTGATGGCTGCAGCATCGCCTTGGGCTTTATTGATCGCGGCTTGTTTTTCACCTTCTGAGCGGGCAATAAACGCCTCACGCTCACCCGTGGCGATGTTGATCTG
>QYPA01000013.1 GCA_007279715.1 Comamonadaceae bacterium
GGTTTTTCTCGTCCTGGACCCGGGTGGGCCGTGGGACTTGGTGATACACGAGGCTACGCCAAGGAGATCGCTAGCCTAGTCAACAAGATTGGCGCAGACCATGTGGCCTTTGGAACCGATATTGAAGGTGTTGGGTCGAATTGGGCGATCAACAATTACACGCACTTACGCAGTGTGGTGGAGCATTTGCAGGACATGAAGTTGGAATCTTCTGTCATTGAGCGTGTAGCGTATGGAAACTACGCGAGGGTTCTCAAAGCGGCAATGAAGTCGTAGTTACTTCAACCAATGTGGCTCAGGAAATTGGCTGAAAGCTTGTCGCAGACCTTAAATCCATCTGGATCTTAGTTCTTGGGACAGGGGGCCATCGGCCACAACTCATTTTATTTTTTTCCTATCCCACACCAAAAGGCCATCGTCTCTTTCAGGGAGTGACTGGTTTGAAAACTTAGTTCTAATTTTGCCGCCTCAATGTTAGATGGCGAAGGGCGTTGGTGTGGAAAACCAGCAAAGCCGAACTCAGGTTCAGAGGTAAATTTCACTTGCAATTGGGGTAAGACTTGCTGCATGGTTTGTACAAACTCACGCAGTGTGAACCACTCACCACTTGCAATGTTATAAACCCGCTGTTTTAAGTGCGTTGAGAAGAGTGCGCAAACGTTGGCGCTGGCACAGTCGCGTGCGTCTACAAACTCTTCACGTCCACCCCAGATGAACAAAGGGTCCTCAAGATTGCAAGTTTGGTTATTGCGTGCAGATTGGACTAAAGACTTCATTAATCGACCAGGAACACTGGTGGGGTGCTCCATATCGCCCCCAATAACAGCGCCATAGCGCAAAGAAACCGTGTCGACACCATAGAGATCGTTGTATAGCAAAGCCAGTTGTTCCCCAGCTAATTTGGTTGCTGCATAAATGCTAGCAGGCCGCTCGCTGAGCAAGCGCATGGGTACATCTTCTTCGATGGATTGCGGCCCATGATTGCCAAATGTGTTGTAAGCCAGCGTGGTGGAACTTGCTAAAACTACCCTCTGTAATGCCATTTTTCGAGCACACTCAATAACATTAGCTGTGCCCATGACGTTAACGTGTATACCTAGCAACGGGTCTTGGCGAATCGCTGAGGAAAGCAAGGCGGCAGTATGTACGATACGACGCACCCCATGCTTGCTGACGGTATCCATAAGCGCGGAATAATCCGTGATATTCAATCTTACTTTTGTCAGTCTGTCAGCGTCTTTATGGGCCAAGTGGGGCATGGATAAATCGGCTAAGACAACGACTTCCCCACGGTCCAGTAACTGTGTTGCAGTTAGGTTTCCAATCAGGCCGGCCCCAAGTACCAGTGTGCTCATGGGGCGATAGCACTTTCTTGCATCACCAAGTGATAAACCTTACCTTTAAAACCGCCCATGACCTGACCTAACTGCTCTCTAACTTCTTGTCTAACGGGGCTGGCTAATGCTTCATGCATGGCGGCTAAGCTTTGAAAGTACAGGTCAAACACCATATAAATTGGCGGAGCATCTGTTTCTTGTTCTAAGGGCTTGCGCAAGACCACTTTCACAATGCCCGGGTAGCTGGCAATGGCTGCAAGAACTGTGGTTTCCATGTGCCGGTCAAAAGAAGAGCGGTCTTGGTCAAGAGGGGCGCCCTCCATCACTGCAGAACGAATGATCATGATGCTTCCTTGGTAGAACTGGGTATTTGCCGCAATAGGCGGGCCACAGATTTTTCTGTGGCATTGAGATGCTCTTGCATCAGATTCGTGGCGGAGGCAATGTCTCTACGCAGAACTGCATCCATGAGCGCTTGGTGTTCCTCGCTGACATTACGAACCTGCGCTTGGGCGGGTTGCTCTATGTGCTGTAACAAGCGGTATTTACGGTATCGCTCGGAGTGGTCAGTCAATGTGTTCCAGAACTTGAGCAACCATTTTTCTTTGCACGCGCTAACCAGAGCGAAATGAAAACTCCGATGTTGAAGTTCCCATTGGGTAGCAGCATCGCGGTCATTTTTGGAGCTTGGCAGCGGAGTTCGTGAAAGTCTGTGAAGCGCTGCCACGATCTCACCCTCCCAAGCCGTATCGCCATGGGTCATGGCCGATGTGAGGCAGAGCTTTTCTATTTCTCGGCGGGTGGCCATCAAGTCAGTCAACTCTGTAATTGAAGCATCACTCACGCGAGAGCCTCGATTTGGGTCAACCTCAACGAGGTTTTCGCTGGAAAGTCGCATTAATGCTTCTCGAATAGGCGTAAGACCTAAATTGAAGCGATCTTGCAACTCTGAAGCTCGTAAGCGGTCACCAGGCATCAAGTCGCCATACAAAATTTCGTTGCGCAAGCACCTGTAGGCACGCTCCGCAAGGGATAGATTTTCAGTATTTTCCATATGCATTTAAAAATATCTTGACGTAGTGATTTTATATCAGTATTATTACTTTATAAAGTTGATGAGAAATTATAGGAGAAATCAAGATGAGTCATTCGGGCCAATGGGCGCTGGCAACGGTACAAACGGAACACGGTCCTGTCGCCTGTTTGGAGGTGCAAGACAGCTTGTATTCGCTAGCCCCCACGCTTGCTCGAATGGGGTTGCCTTCATTTTCTACGGTAGCAGCGCTCTTTGAAAACTATGAAGCGGTATGGCCGCACTTGTCAGATGTTGCAAGTCAGGTGATTGAGGCCGATAGGGTCTCTTCCTTGCATCGGCTAGCGCCCTTGATCTACCCAGGAAAAATTCTTTGTGCCGGGGCCAACTATTTCGATCACCTGGCAGAAATGGGTATGCCAGGCGCTAAGAAAGAAGATCAAAGACTTTTCTTTTTTATGAAACCGCCACGAAATGCCGTTGTAGGTGAAGGACCAACGGTGCACATGCCTATTGGTACTCAAGCTTTTGATTGGGAGGTTGAGTTGGCCGTGTTTATCGGCAAACGTGCCAGAAACATTCCTATTGAGGGCGCGTTGGAATATGTAGCGGCGTATTCAGTGGCAATCGATTTTTCTGCCCGTGACCACAATCGCGCACCCGAGACTTTTTACAAACTGGATTGGGTGGCAGGAAAAGCCAATGACACGTGTTGCCCCATGGGGCCGCGCCTTATCCCCGCTAGTGCATTAGGAAATCCGCAGGATATATCCCTCAAATTATGGGTCAACGGTCAGCTTAAGCAAGACGGAAATTCAAAGGACATGATTTTTTCGGTGGCCGAGCAGTTGTCTACTGCTTCTCGAATCATGACCCTAGACCCTGGTGATGTGCTCCTGACTGGAACTCCTGCTGGAGTTGGGTCTCCTAAGCAAACGTTTTTAAAGGTGGGCGACAAGGTGGATGCAGAGATAGGCGGAATTGGGCGCCTGTCGGTCGTTGTGCAGCCATCTAGATGAAGTCAATTACAAAAGAGTTATCGGCCAAAGATCCAGGCTGCCTTGAGTTGGGTCAAATTTAAACAACAGGAGAATAATCATGAAACGATTCATACTTGCCAGCACCGCTGCACTTGCTATCCTTGGATTGACGCCAAACGTTCAAGCGCAGACTGAAATTCGGGTGTCCACTGCTGCTCCGGATGTGTCCCCGCTCTCTGACGCTTTTCGGAGAATTAAGCAGCGCATGGAGGCCAAATTTCCAGGCGCAATCAAAATGTCAGTTCACCCTCAAAGTGTATTGTTTAAACAAGGCACAGAGGTGCCGGCTATGCAAAGGGGTAATCTTGAGATGGCCTCGCCTGTAACATTTGAAATTGATCAGCAACTGCCTGAATATGGCGTGTTGAGTGCAGCGTACTTGTTTCGCAGTCCCGATCACATGATCAAAACATTTCGAAGTGATATTGGCAAGGAATACTATGCCGACATTTCCGAAAAAATGGGTTTAATTATTCTAGATGCGGGGTACCTTGGTACGCGTACCGTGAATTTGCGTTATGAAAAGCCAGTCAATAAACCATCTGATCTCGCAGGAGTCAAGATGCGTATGCCGCCTGGGTCTGCATACCAAGTATTGGCAAAGGTTCTGGGTGCGACACCTATTGCAATGTCAATTACCGAAGTCTATATGGGGCTAAAAACTGGGGCTATTGATGCACAAGACAACCCGACTGGCATGACTCGAGACTGGAAGTTTCATGAAGTCACTAAAGAAGTTGTTTTAACAAAGCATTTAGTTCAACCGGTTTTCTTTGCCTTCGCTAAACCAGCATGGGACAAACTAACCGTTGCTCAACAAGCGGAAATGCGCGCAGCTACTCGTGAAGCAGCAGATCTTCAAATAGCGGAAACAATCAAAGATGAGGGTGGTGCTATTGAGACGTTCAAACAAGCGGGCATCAGAATCGTTGAACCTGATCTTGATTCATTCCGAGCAGCTGTGATGACTGAATATCAACAATCAGGCATGACTAGCAAATGGAAATCAGGACTTTTGGCGCGAGTTCAGGCTGTTAAGTAGTCCTGGTGGATCAGAAAGCAAAAATAGCCCTTGAAAAATTCGTTGCCTATCGTATACGCGATGACATTGAATTGGATGGGGGTTATTCCTATCAAAATACAAACACAACGAAACCGGCAAAGGAGTCAACTTCAACTTTGTGCAGTGGTGGTTTCGTTTGCTCGTCAAGCTAAGAAAAAAATTTAAAGGGAAATTATGAAAGGTAAATCTGATACTGTATTGATAACAAAATCTAAAAAAGAGCCCCCTTTTCTTGTTGAACGGATAGAAAAAATTGGAAAACGGATTGAGCTTGGCGTGACATTTGTTTGTGTACTTATGTTCTGTGTAGTTTTTATTTCATTCTGCATAAAAATTGTTGCGCGCTATGTAGGCCATGGCGTTGCGTGGGCCGACGATTTGTCAGTTGTATTTTTTATTTGGATACTTTTTTTGGCAAATGCATTCATGGTAGATGACAAAAAACAAATTGTCTTTGACATAGTTTTTAAAAAATTGAAGGGCCGAACTCGGTTTGTCGTTGATGTTTTTAGAACCGTACTGGTATTGATAGTCTTTGCTGCGGCGACGCCGGGCTCGCTTGATTACATTCATTTTCTGACCCGTGAAAGAACGTCTGCTTTGGAGTGGAGACTCGATTGGGTCTACTCTTGTTTTGGAATATTCATGATTGCCACAATCGTAAGACAGGTATTTCGATTGGGATTCCTGATTAAAAACAGTCCTCAACCGTTTCAAAAATAAGGCTGCTATGTCATACGGAATCACTGTTTTAGCAATGGTATTTATTGTTTCTGCTGGGCTGGGAGTGCCCATGGGTATATCCATGTTGACAGCGGGTTTTGCATATATGTTTGCCAAACATCAAGATGTCGGCCTTGTGGTCGATCAGACCATGAATGGCCTGTCAAACAATTATTTACTTCTATCAATCCCACTGTTTATTTTTGTCGCGCAGCTGATGAATGCAAGTGGAGTCACTGAGCGCTTACTGGCTTTTGCACAAGCAACAGTTGGACGATTTAGGGGTGGACTTGCCCACGTTAATGTAGTTTCCAACCTCATCTTCTCAGGTATGAGTGGGAGCGCAGTAGCGGACGCTTCAGGGCCAGGACTGATTGTGTCACGCATGATGATGAAAAATGGACGCTACCCTGCGGGATTCGCTGTAACAACTTCAGCCGTATCTGCAACGCTAGGGCCTTTGGTTCCTCCATCGATACCCATGATTTTTTACTCCGTAATTGCAGGAGCTTCTACCAGCGCATTGTTTTTAGCTGGAATCGTCCCTGCGGTACTAACAGCTGGAGCATTAATGATTGGGATTTCCATTATTGCAAAGCGTCGGAACTTTCCTGCTGAGGCAGCCGCCTCATGGCTGCAGATCATTCCGCTTATGTTTAAGGCTTTACCTGCCTTGCTCATGCCGGGTTTACTTCTGGGTATCATTTATTCAGGCATTGCAACTCCTACTGAGGCTGCTGCTATAGCAGCCTCGTATGCGCTTTTCCTCGCGTTTGTGTTCTACAGGTCATTGCACATCAATAGACTCTTCTCTCTTATAGCGGAAACTGTTGGTCAAACAGCCTCCATAGGGCTCATCATGTCAGGCGCATTTGTTTTTAATTACGCGGTTGCAAACGAAGGCATACCGGTGTTGCTCAAGACAACATTGCTAAATTGGCATTTAACTTCTGTTCAGTTTTTGCTGGCTGTTAATTTAATACTCATTTTGCTTGCCGTCATCATTGACGAGGTAACGATTTTGTTAGTGATCGTGCCTGTTTTAACGCCGATTGCAACTGCATTGGGTATAGATCTTGTTCATTTTGGCGTGATTATTATGCTCAATATGATGGTTGGCTTAGTGCTTCCACCTCATGGTTTGTTACTCTTTGTGATGACTAATCTTACTGAAACTTCACTTAGCGATGTCTTCAAGGAAGTGCCATTTTTTATTGGAGTGTTAATCATCATGCTCCTACTTACAACTTTTATACCGGATATTGCCCTGACACTACCCGTGTTTTTTGGGTATGTTCCCTTGGGACATTAAAACCATAACTTTGGGTTGATTTTTAAATATTCATCAAACTTATTCCTCATGCCAACATCTTTTAACCAACTGACTTTGATTGCATGCGTTACTGGAGCAGCTCAAGGCATCGGCCTAGCTACAGCTGAGAGGCTGGCACGCGATGGTATGCAAGTATTGGCGATGGACTTTTCAGCCGAGAGGTTACACAAGTCAGTTCAAGCGTTGCAGGCCAAAGGTTTAGCAGTGATGGCTGCTGAGGTGGACGTGTGCGACCGTTCCTCAGTTTTGAAGGCGTTATTCATCTTGCCTCGCATTGATGTAATGGTATGCGCGGCAGGCATTTACAACGACGCTGCTCTTCTGGATCTGACTGAAGAAGCGTTTCGGCGTATGTTGGAGGTTAATGTCATCGGAACTTTCATTCCGGCGCAAGAAGCAGCGCGACGTATGAAGCCAGGGGGCCGCATTGTGACCATTTCCTCGCGCGGAGCTTTAGGCGGCACACGGTTTGCGCACTATGTTGCATCTAAAGCGGCGGTAATCGGTTTAACCCGAGCCATGGCGATGGAACTTCGGCCATTGCAAATTGCGGTTAATTCCGTTGCGCCTGGGTTTACGGATACACCCATGACACGCTCAGCACCGAAAGAGATGTTCGAAGCATGGGAGGAATTGGAACCATCAGGTAAAGCAGCAACTCCCGATCAAATCGCACACAGCATCGCATTCCTCGCCTCACCAGAAACCAGTTTCATTACAGGCCAAACCTTGTTTGTGGATGGAGGAAAATCACTTGGAGGTTTGTCGATCTGAAATATTGAGTTTTAGGCTTTACCCGCTTTCACCTTAAGCCGCCAAGCATGCAACAGCGGCTCGGTATAACCGCTGGGTTGCGCTAAGCCTTTGAATACCAAATCAGAAGCGGCTTTAAACGCGGCAGAGGTGGTGAAATGTCCAGCCATGGGCTGGTAAGCCGCATCGCCTGCATTTTGTGTATCCACTACGCCGGCCATACGCTCCAAGGTTTCTTGAACTTGCTTTTTACTCACAACGCGGTGGAGTAGCCAGTTGGCGATGTGCTGGCTGCTGATGCGCAGCGTGGCGCGGTCTTCCATCAGGCCGACGTTGTGAATATCGGGCACCTTGGAGCAGCCCACACCTTGGTCGATCCAGCGAACCACGTAGCCCAAAATACCTTGGGCGTTGTTATCCAATTCTTGCTGCTTTTCTTTATCGCTCCAGTTGGGCGTGGAGGTAACCGGAATAGTTAAGAGGCCATGCAGCAAGGCTGCGCGTTCTTTCTTGACATCGATTTTTTCGAGTTCCTTTTGCACCTCGCTGACCAACACTTGGTGGTAATGCAAAGCGTGCAATGTGGCGCCGGTGGGGCTGGGAACCCAAGCGGTGTTGGCGCCAGCCTTGGGGTGGCCAATTTTTTGCTCCAACATGGCTTTCATTAAATCGGGCATCGCCCACATGCCTTTTCCGATTTGCGCTTTTCCGCGCAGGCCGCAGGCCAGCCCGACCAAAACGTTGTTGCGCTCATAGGCTTGGATCCACGCGCTGCTTTTCATATCGCCTTTGCGAACCATGGGGCCAGCGCGCATGGCGGTATGCATCTCGTCACCTGTGCGGTCGAGAAAGCCAGTGTTAATGAACGCAACACGGCTGCTGGCCGCTGCGATGCAGGCCTGCAGGTTGACGCTGGTTCGGCGTTCTTCATCCATGATTCCCAGCTTGACGGTACTCGCAGGCAAGCCGAGCATTTTTTCTACGCGCCCAAACAGCTCGTCGGCGAACGCCACTTCTGCTGGGCCGTGCATTTTGGGCTTGACGATGTACACCGAGCCTTTGCGAGAGTTGCGAATGGCATCTTTTTTGGTGCGTTGCAAGTCATGCATCGCTATGGTGGTGGTAACAACCGCGTCCAAAATTCCCTCTGGAATCTCGTGCGTTTTTCCGTCAGCGCCGGTGTAGGTAATGGCCGGGTTGGTCATCAGGTGGCCTACATTGCGAACAAACATGAGCGAGCGGCCATGCAAAGTGACCGCCTTGCCGTCTGCGCCGGTGTATACGCGGTCGGGGTTGAGGCCGCGGGTAAAGGTTTTGTCGCCTTTGTGGATCGTTTCTGTCAAGGTGCCGTTGAGAATGCCCAGCCAGTTGCTGTACGCCAAAACTTTGTCTTGTGCGTCCACCACCGCGACCGAGTCTTCTAAGTCCAAAATCGTTGAGAGCGCTGATTCAAGGACCAAATCACACACACCCGCCGCGTCGGTTTTGCCGATAGGGGTGGTGCGATCAATGCGCAGGTCGAGGTGCAATCCGTTGTGTTGCAATAAAACAGAAGATGGCTCTTTGGCGTCGCCTTGAAATCCGACGAGCTGGCTGGTGTTGAGCAAGCTGGTGGTGCTGCCGTCTTTGAGTTTGATGGACAGTTTTCCGTCTTTGATGCGGTAGCCAATCGCATGCAGGTGTGAGCCCTTGCGCAAAGGAGCGGTGCGATCTAACACATGACGCGCATAGGCAATCACTTTTTTTCCGCGTTTAGGGTTGTAAGGCTTGCCAGTGGGGCCCACCTTGGTAGCGCCGTCATCTTCGGAAATCAC
>QYPA01000024.1 GCA_007279715.1 Comamonadaceae bacterium
GGCTATGGTTTGTCTCCTGCAGCCTGCTCGCTATTTTTTTGCAATATACCTGATCCTTAAACGCTAAAACATGATCTAGCGCAAGACGGGTAATTTTGGTTCGCCCACACTCAAAGGATCTTTGTAAACGACGTAAAGCCTTTCAGTGTTCGCAACCCATATGAAAAAATATTTCTCCATTTATGGCAAATCCATTGCCTTGGCCAGTGTGGTGTTGCTCTTGGTCGTGTTGCTAGCTTATGTCGCGCTGCGGGCTGGGCCGCTGGCACCGATCGAAGTGACGGTAGAACAGGTCACAAGCAAAGCGCTGCAACCTGCGCTGTTTGGAATTGGAACGGTTGAGGCTCGGTTTACCCACAAAATCGGTCCAACCGCTGCGGGCCGAATTAAGCGGGTGGATGTCCAGGTGGGCGACAGCGTGAAGGCGGGGCACATATTGGGTGAGATGGACCCGGTAGATTTAGACGACAAACTCGCTGGGCAAGAGGCAACGGTCAAACGTGCACAGGCCAGCGTTTTGGCGGTAGAGGCACAGGTTCAAGAGGTAGCCGCCCGCAAAGCATTTGCGCAAGTGCAAAGCCAGCGCTACGCCTTGTTGCTGGTTTCGCATTCGGTAAGCGAAGAAGGCGCTTCCATCAAACGCCAAGAATTGGAAATCGCCAATGCGAGCTTTGCGGCCGTTCAGGCCAACTTGGATGCATCACGACAAGAGCTTATTCGTGCCAGGGCAGATCGGGAAGGGCTGTTGCGGCAAAGAATGAATCTACGGCTGATCTCGCCTATCGATGGCACCGTCAGCCAGCGCGATGCAGATGCCGGAACAACGGTGGTGGCGGGCCAATCTGTGGTCGAGGTGATTGAACCGCAAAGCGTGTGGGTGAACGTTCGGTTCGACCAACAAAGAGCGCAGGGGCTGACCGTGCCTTTGCCCGCAAAAATAGTGCTCCGCTCGAGAACCGGCGAGCCCTTAGAAGGGCGGCTGGTTCGGGTCGAGCCGCATGCTGACGCAGTCACACAAGAAGTGTTAGCCAAAGTAGAGCTAACGCTGCGCCCCGGTGTGATGCCGCCCATCGGCGAGCTGGCAGAAGTCAGCGTAGCCTTGCCAGCACAAACCTTTTTACCTGTGGTCTCCAATGCCAGCTTGCAACGGGTTGATGGCAGGCTGGGGGTATGGGTGATTGACAAAGACCAATTGAATTTCGTCCCCGTTAAAACAGGGGTCAGTGACCTTGAAGGACAAGTCCAAATTTTGCAAGGTCTCGTAGGCGGTGAGCGCGTGGTGGTTTATAGCCACAAGGCCCTCAAGGCTAGCAGCAGAATTAAAGTGGTTGGAAGCATCGCAGGCGTTAAACCATGATTAGCTTAGCCGGACGTGACATCTTGCACGCCTGGGGCAAGTTTGTTTTTACCGGCATCGGCTTGGGATTGCTGATCGGTGTGACGCTGACGATGGCTGGCGTTTACCGAGGCATGGTGGATGATGCCAACGTCTTGCTTGATAACAGTGGCGCAGATATGTGGGTGGTGCAAAAAGATACCCAGGGCCCCTATGCCGAGGCCTCGAGTTTGAATCAAGATACCTACCGCGGGATTTTGGGGATGCAAGGTGTAGCCCGGGTAGCCAATATCACTTACCTGACCATGCAGGTGAGTTCGCTGACAGATCAAAAAGCCCATGATGTTCGCGCCATGGTGGTGGGTATTACGCCTGATGGTGCGGGGCATCCCGGACAACCGGGGTACTTGGTCCAAGGCCGGCACTTAACGCGCGGACACTATGAGGCAGTTGCCGATATTGGGGCTGGGTTTGCGTTGGGTGAGCGAATTCACATTCGGCGAAACGTCTACACCGTGGTGGGTTTGACCCGGCGCATGGTGTCTTCGGGCGGCGACCCGATGGTGTTCATTCCCATTAAAGATGCCCAAGAGGCCCAATTTTTAAAAGACAACGACGCCATCGTAGCCCAAAGGGCGCGCACTGCGCAAAGCCCCGCGCTGAATCGCCCCGGGATTCCGGGATTGTTAGACGCGGTGCTGGCATCTCAAAGTACCAATACCTCCGTGAATGCGGTTTTAGTCCAAGTGGCGCCAGGGGCAGACCCCGATGCCGTGGCTGAACCGATCCGACGCTGGAAACACCTGAGTGTGTATACCCGCGCACAGATGCAAGGCATCTTGATAGAAAAACTCATTGCCACAGCGGCAAAGCAGATTGCGATGTTCTTGGTGATATTGGCAATCGTCAGCGCAGCCATCGTGGCCTTCATCATCTATACGCTAACGATGGGGAAAATTCGTGAAATTGCAGTCCTCAAACTGATTGGTACGACCAACCGAACAATCGCCTCAATGATCATGCAACAAGCGGTGGCTTTAGGGTTAATTGGGTTTGTGGTCGGTAAAGTTGCAGCCACTTTTTGGGCACCGGTTTTCCCAAAATATGTACTCTTGGAGTCAGGCGACGCGGTGAGTGGGTTGGTAGCCGTTGTGGTGATTTGTATTTTGGCAAGCGTCGTAGCGATACGCGCTGCGCTCAAAGTAGATCCTGCGGAGGCGATTGGTGGATAACACAGCCTCAACAATCAGCGGGCGCGGCATTCGGATTGAAGGCCTCACCAAACGCTATGGCCAAGGGGACACAGCGGTGGACGCGCTCAAAGGCGTCAACATGGTAGTCAGCCCAGGCGAAGTCGTCGGCCTCGTGGGTCCATCTGGATCTGGCAAAAGTACTTTGCTGAAGTGCTTAGGCGCAGTGATAGAGCCCACTGGTGGAAAAATGGTTTTAGGACAAGACGTCATTTACGAGAATGGCTGGAAAATCCCAGACCTTCGGGCTTTACGACGCGACAAAATTGGTTTCGTCTTTCAAGCGCCCTATCTCATACCGTTTTTGGATGTCACAGACAACGTGGCCTTGCTGCCTATGTTGGCTGGCGTGCCCAATGCAGAAGCGCGGAAACGGGCTTTGGTTTTGCTCAGTGCCTTGGACGTACAACACCGCGCCAAAGCCATGCCCAATCAACTCTCAGGCGGAGAGCAACAGCGGGTCTCGATTGCAAGAGGGTTGGTCAACCGCCCACCCGTGATTCTTGCTGATGAACCGACTGCGCCACTTGACAGCGAACGCGCCTTGGCTGTAATTCGCATCCTCAATCAAATGGCCAAACAGTTTGACACGGCCATCATCGTGGTAACCCATGATGAAAAAATCATTCCAACCTTTAAACGGATTTACCACATCCGCGACGGAGTCACCCACGAAGAAGTGGGCGAAGGTCGTAGCACAGATGCTTAATTATTTTTTATTGGCTGATCACAGCCCGCTCCAGTACTCACAGGAAACAACTCTTTGAGCCTGCTTATAAAAACCGAACACAGGGGGTAAATAATGAAACTTACGTTTTTAGGTGCAGCCCGTGAAGTCACAGGTTCTTGCTACCTGATTGAGACGCAGCAATGCCGATTTTTAATTGACTGTGGCATGGTGCAAGGAGGGCGCGATGCGGCACTGCGTAACCACACGCCATTTGAATTCGATCCGCGCTCGATTGATTTCGTCCTGTTAACCCACGCCCATATTGACCACAGCGGCTTGGTGCCTAAGTTGGCTTTGCAAGGATTTAAGGGTCCGATCTATACAACGCGGGCAACGGTGGATTTACTTGGGGTCATGCTGCCTGATAGCGGGCATATTCAAGAGTCTGACGCAGAGCGTGGCAGACGCCGCCATGGCGTTGAGGCGCTGGGCCCGCTTTATACCGTGCAAGATGCCAAGGACAGCTTGGAGTTGTTGGAGCCGATTGCGTTTGAAAAAACGTTTCAGCCGCATCCGAACGTGTCGTGCTGCTTTTACGATGCGGGCCATATTTTGGGTTCTGCGATTTTGGAAATTTGGGTCACCGAAGGAAACCAGACCCGAAAAATTGTGGCTTCTGGTGATCTGGGGCAACCCGGTCGGCCCATCCTGTGCGACCCCACGCGCATCGCAGAAGCCGATATTTTGCTGATCGAATCCACTTACGGAGACCGCGACCACAAAGACCTGCCCGCAACTTTAGACGAATTGGCAGACGTAGTAGAAGACACGATTCTCCGCCGCCGGGGCAACGTGATTGTTCCTGCGTTTGCAGTCGGTCGCACCCAAGAGTTGATCTACCACTTGCATGAACTCACTGAGCAAGGCAGGTTAAGCCATCTCAATGTTTACGTAGATTCACCGATGGCCGTGGCGGTGACAAAAATCACCCAAAAGCATTTTGAGTTGTTTGATGCAGAAGCCCACCGCATCTCGCAGTGGCAATCGCAAGGTAAAAACTTACCAAAAATGCATTACGTTACCGATGTTGTTGAATCGATGGCGCTTAACACCGTGCGTTCTGGCGCGATCATTATTTCGGCCAGTGGCATGTGCGAGGCAGGGCGAATCAAGCACCACTTAAAGCACAACTTGGGCCGCCCCGAGTGCAGCATTTTGATCACCGGTTTTCAAGCGGGTGGAACCTTGGGGCGTCGGCTGGTGGATGGTGAAAAGTCAGTGCGCATTTTTGGTGAAGACATCACGGTTCGCGCTTCGATTCATACCTTGGGCGGTTTTTCTGCCCACGCGGACCAACGTGCTTTGCTCGATTGGGCTGGCGGTTTTACCAAGCCGCCGGGGCGTACCTTCGTTGTTCACGGCGAAGCTAAGGCGGCAGAGCGCTTTGCGGAGTTACTTAAGGCGCAAAAAAAATGGAATGTGGAAGTACCTGAAATCAGGCAGAGTTTTCAGTTGTGACGAATCCAATCCAAACGCAATTCAAGACCCTGCAGATTCAGGAGCCCGGGGCGCACCGTGCGCATGGCTTAGCTTTCTTGCGTTTGGGCTTCCGCCCTTTTTATCTGGGTGCAGCCCTTTTTTCGATGGTGGCGGTTCCAGTGTGGGTGTTGGCATGGCTGGGCTGGTTGCAGTGGACGCCAGCGATTGCCCCCATGTGGTGGCACGCCCATGAAATGCTTTTTGGATTTGTAGGTGCGGTAGTCATCGGGTTTTTAATGACTGCTGGCAAAGCGTGGACAGGATTGCCCACACCGCGGGGCCCAGCGCTTGGAGCGCTCGCACTGGTTTGGTTGGCAGCACGGGTCGCACTGTGGTGGGTGCCTTACGGCGTGTATGCAGCACTTGATTTTGTGCTGCTGCCGACGGTTGCTTTGATTTTGCTGCGTTTGTTGCTGCGCGCTGGTAATCGGCGCAACTTGCCTATTGCGGGCCTGCTGGGTTTGATGGCTTTGGCCAATGGTTTCTTTCACGCATCGGTCTTGGGTTGGGTCAATCTTTCGCCGCAAGTCTCGCTGCATGCCATGCTGGGCCTGGTTGTGTTGCTAGAAAGCGTGATGGCAGGCCGCGTTATTCCTGGTTTTACGATGTCTGCAATCGGCGGCATTTCTATCAAACCCTTGGATTGGCTGGAACGCGGCGTCATGGTTAGCACAGCGCTTGGTTTGGCGCTTTGGGTTTTTGCGCCATCCGATATTTCGCCGTTGA
>QYPA01000042.1 GCA_007279715.1 Comamonadaceae bacterium
CCACGCATTTGAAGGTGATCGGCCATCCATTGCTTGCGCGCTTGGGTTTTAAGCGTCGGGGCGACTAACAGCGTGCCAATCGCTTGCCCTTGGTGCAATCGTATCAATGCATCAGGTTCACGCCCCCAAGCAATGACCGTTGAGGCCCCTGAACCCGCAGCCCTTTTGGCAGCTAGGATTTTGGTAATCATGCCACCCCGCCCAAGGCTGCTGCCAGCGCCTCCCGCCATCACTTCAAGTGCAGGGTCGCCCGCTTGGGCTTCATGGACAAAAGTAGCAGCGGGGTCTTTTCGCGGGTCAGCCGTAAAGAGGCCTTTTTGATCCGTCAGAATCACCAGGGCATCGGCCTCAACCAAGTTGGCAACCAATGCGCCCAAGGTGTCGTTATCACCAAATTTAATTTCATCGTTGACCACCGTGTCGTTTTCATTGATCACGGGAACAACGCCTAACTTGAGCAGCGTCAGTAGCGTCGAACGGGCGTTAAGGTAACGCTCACGATCGGCAAGATCGGCATGCGTGAGCAAAACCTGGGCGCTCCCCAAACCGTTTTCACGCAGCTTGGTTTCATACATCTGGGCCAGGCCCATTTGTCCGACCGCGGCAGCCGCCTGAAGTTCGTGAACGGCATGGGGACGCACCGTCCAGCCTAAGCGCTTCATGCCTTCCGCAATGGCACCGCTGGAGACCATGATGATTTCACATTTGTGGTGAACCAAGTGCGCCATCTGACGGCACCATTCTCCGATAGCGGCCTCGTCCAGGCCCCGTCCGTCATTGGTGACCAGACTAGAGCCCACCTTCACGACGATGCGCTTGGCATCACGCAACACCACAGAATTTGAATTTTCAGACATAGTCATCAAAGATCAGCGTCACGTCTTAACACCTTAGACAGCAATAGATTTCACTCGACTCCAGCGTCTTCGTCGGGGCTTGGGGCCACCGCCAAGAACCGGGGATCAATTTCAATATGAGGCTGCTCAGCGACCTGTTGCGCCTTGATATGTTTGTAGATCGCTTTGATAAGCGGCTCGCAACCTTCACGGGTCAAAGCAGAAATTTCAAAAACGGGCCCCTTGTACTTAAACCGTTTTACAAAATCTTTCACCAACGCTTCGCGCTCATCTAGGGGAACCATATCCAATTTATTGAGCACCAACCAGCGAGGTTTTTTGTACAGCCCGTCGTCATATTTTTTCAACTCATTGACAATGGCTTTGGCTTGAGCCACGGTGTCAATACCATCATCAAATGGGGCGGCATCCACAATATGCAAAAGCAAACGGGTGCGCTGGAGATGCCTTAAAAATAAATGACCTAAACCTGCGCCTTCGGAAGCACCTTCGATCAGTCCAGGCAAATCTGCCACCACAAAACTTTGCTCAGGGCCAACGCGAACCACGCCTAAGTTAGGGTGCAAGGTTGTAAAGGGATAGTCTGCGATCCGGGGTCGCGCATTGGAAATCGCCGTGATCAATGTCGATTTACCCGCATTAGGCATCCCTAACAAGCCCACATCGGCGAGCACTTTAAGCTCAAGCTTGAGATTTTTTTTCTCGCCTGGCCAACCTGGCGTCTTTTGTCGAGGCGCACGGTTGATGGCGCTTTTAAACCTCAAATTGCCAAACCCGCCATCACCGCCTTTGGCAATGGTGATCACTTCACCGGGCACCAATAATTCAAAGAGAACTTCGCCTGTTTCAGCGTCTGTAATGATGGTACCCACCGGCATTTTCAATGTGATGTCTGTGCCCGCAGCACCAAACATATCAGAGCCCATGCCGTGCTCGCCGCGTTTGGCATCGTGCCGACGCGAGAAGCGAAAGTCCACCAGGGTATTGAGGTTGGACTCGGCAACCGCATACACATGCCCACCCCGTCCGCCGTCTCACCCATTGGGCCCACCGAACTCTTTGTATTTCTCATGCCGAAAGGAGACGCAGCCGGCGCCACCATCTCCGGCGGAGATGTCAATGTAGGCTTCGTCTACAAACTTCATGGTTTACTCGAATCTATAAATAAAAAACCCCGCGCTTCTCGGCGCAGGGTTATGGGGTGAGCCTGGCTGCAGTTTATGCCGCAGCCGTCACGCTCACCGTTTGCTTGTTCAGTGCGCCTTTGATAGCGAACGAAACGTGTCCGTCAACCAGAGCGAACAAGGTATGGTCTTTACCAATACCGACATTGGTTCCGGGATGAAACTTGGTACCACGTTGGCGAACAATGATCGCGCCTGCGCTAATCAACTCACCACCGAAGGTTTTTACACCGAGCATTTTGGGCTTCGAATCGCGCCCGTTTCGCGTAGAGCCGCCGCCTTTTTTCTGTGCCATGACCTACGTCCTTTAAGCGACAATCGCGCCGATTTGCAGTTCTGTGAACTGCTGACGGTGCCCTTGGCGTTTTTGGTAGTGCTTACGACGACGCATTTTAAAAATACGCACTTTGTCGTGCTTACCGTGTGACAAGACTGTCACTGTAACTGTTGCACCGGACACCAAGGGTGTGCCAACTTTAAGCTCAGCGCCGTTTCCGACTGCTAACACCTCATTGAACACAATCTCTTGGCCTACGTCCGCAGCAATCTGTTCTACTTTAATTTTTTCGCCAGCCGCAACCCGATATTGCTTGCCGCCGGTTTTTATGACCGCGTACATGTTGACCTCTTCGACTTGAAACCTGTGAACGGATTTCCACAGAGCCAGCGAGTATAACATTGCAGCTCCCACAAGGCAAACTACCTGTTTTCTGCTCTTTAAGGTCCTAGGGGCTGCCTATAATTGCAAAAAATTACCCACAATGGCCTTGCTGACCCCCCCGTCCCGTCCTGATTCAGGACTCTCCATCGTCGAACACGACATGCGGGAGGTTGATGCCGTGATCGCACAGCGCCTTCATTCTGACGTCCCGCTGGTGGGGAGCGTGTCACAACACATCATCTCCGCTGGGGGTAAGCGCCTTCGCCCGGTTCTACTCTTGCTCTGCTGCGGGGCTTTGGGGTTCACTGGGAAACAGCGTTTCAACATGGCGGCCGTTGTGGAGTTCATTCACACCGCAACCCTTTTGCACGATGATGTGGTCGATGAATCCACGCTGCGACGAGGCTTTGCCACTGCCAACGACACATTTGGCAATCCTGCAAGCGTCTTGGTAGGTGACTTTCTGTACTCCCGCGCCTTTCAAATGATGGTGGATGGCCAGAATATGCGCATCATGGAGGTGCTTGCCGACGCGACCAATACGATTGCCGAAGGCGAGGTGATGCAGCTGATGAATATGCACAACGCTGAACTCAGTGAGGCCGGGTATTTGCAGGTAATACGCTCCAAAACCGCCAAGTTGTTCGAAGCCAGCGCCCGCGTTGGCGCGATTTTGTCAGGTGCTTCGCCCACTCTTGAAGCCGCTTGTGCTGATTACGGACAAGCCTTAGGTACCGCATTTCAGGTGATTGACGACGTCCTCGATTACGCGGGAGATGCCAAACGCATGGGCAAAAACCTTGGCGATGATTTGCGCGAAGGCAAAGCCACCTTGCCCTTGATTGCAGCCATGCAACGTGGCACCGCCGCAGAATGTGCAGTCATCCGCAGCGCCATTGAAAAGGGGGATGCCAGCCTTTTAGACAATGTCGTCGCTATTGTCCAGCGCACGGGAGCACTCACCGTAGCCTTCGAAGCTGCGCAACACGAGGCGCAGCGGGCCGTTGCTGCGGCAGAGCTGCTGCCGCAAACTCCTTACAAAGCGAGCTTGGTTGCCTTAGCCAAACAATCGATTTCACGCGATCACTGAGTCTAGGCTTAAGTCGAAGCCCGCGCATCGCCCCAGCGCAAGGGGGAAGTTTCATCGCCCACATACAGCGTTTCACCATGCCTGTCGACGCAGTAATGGCGCGAAACAATCATTTCCTCAAAATGCATATCTGCGGCAATCCGCGTGTACTCAAACAAAACACTGCGGGTAATTGTGGCCCCTGATCGAATCAGGCTTCCATGACCTATCCACGAAGGGCCAATGATCTTGGCGCCTGGCTCAATACGCACGCTAGAACCAATGTAGACCGGGCCTTCAATGGTGACCTGATCCCAATCCACAGCCGTATTGATTCCCACCCACACGCCGGGGCGCACTTGTTTGCCTGGCATGGGCATAGACGCTATTTCGCCATTGAGCACCCGCTGTAAAACGGACCAGTAATCACTCACGCGGCCAATATCTATCCAATGAAACGGGCGGTTTTGAACAAAAAAGGCTTTGTGATGTGCAACCAGTTGCGGGAAAAGCTGGCTACCAATATCGTAGGTTTGTCCTTGGGGTACAAGGTCCAGCACTTCGGGCTCAAAGATGTAGATTCCCGTGCTCGCCAACGTCGATTTAGCGTCTTGCGGTTGTGGTTTTTCTTGGAACGACTCGATACGCCCTTCTTTGGTGGCCACGACGATACCGTATGACTGCACATCCGCCAAAGGGACATCCATCGCGACGACGCTGGCAATGGCTCCTTTGGATTGGTGCTCTGCCAAGGCCGCCGTGATATCGAGATCAATCAAAGCGTCACCACACAACACAATCGTTGTTTCATCGAAAAACCCGCTCTGGTCTTGGATGCTGCGCATACCGCCGGCCGACCCTTTGGGCCGGGGCAAGATATCCCCGTATTCGCGAACTCCTTCATAGGCGTAGCCAATTTCGACACCCCAGCGGCTTCCGTCGCCAAAGTATTCCTCAATTTTGTGGTGGTGGTAGGCGACATTCACCATGATTTCTGTCACCCCATGCCGGGCCAAATGTTCAATCAGGTACTCCATCACTGGTTTACCCAAAATGGGCACCATGGGCTTAGGCAAGTCACGCGTCAAGGGCCGCACGCGCGTGCCCTGTCCGGCTGCCAATATCATTCCTTTTGCCATCGCCTTACGCTCCAAGAGTTATGCGAAATTACAGAGGATTGTCTGCGATTCGCATCCTAGCGATAAAAAACTAAAAACAAATTACACTTCTATTTAATACAACTTTTGGCAAACGCCCTTCTACCATGGCCATTCTTGTGACCGGCGGTGCAGGTTTCATAGGAAGCAATTTCGTTTTGGACTGGCTGGCAGATTCTGACGAGCTCGTGATTAACCTCGACAAGCTTACCTACGCTGGCAATTTACAAAATTTAACGTCGCTTAAAGACAACCCACGGCATATTTTCATCCATGGCGATATAGCCGATACAACCTTAGTCACGGCGCTTTTGACGCAACACCAGCCGCGTGCCGTGGTGAACTTTGCAGCTGAGAGTCATGTGGACCGGTCTATCTCAGGTCCTGGTGCCTTTATTCAAACGAATATCGTTGCCACCTTTCAATTGCTTGAAGCGGTAAGGGCTTACTGGGGCAACTTAGGCGCAGCGCACAAAGAAGATTTCCGCTTTTTGCACGTTTCCACGGACGAGGTGTATGGATCGCTTGAGAAAAATGCACCGGCATTTACCGAGAACCACCGCTACGAGCCCAATAGCCCGTACTCCGCCTCTAAAGCGGCAAGTGACCATTTGGTTCGCGCTTATCACCACACTTACGGCCTGCCCGTTATAACGACCAACTGCTCCAACAATTACGGACCTTTTCATTTTCCAGAAAAACTGATTCCCCTGATGATTGTGAATGCGCAGGCGGGGAAACCACTCCCTGTCTATGGCGATGGCCAACAAATTCGCGACTGGCTGTATGTGAAAGACCATTGCAGTGCGATTCGGCAGGTTCTTGCCAAAGGCCGACTGGGCGAAACCTACAACATTGGCGGTTGGAACGAAAAACCCAATATTGAGATTGTGCATACCGTGTGTGCACTGCTCGATGAACTTCGTCCGAGAACCGATGGCAAGCCCTACAAAGAACAAATTGCTTACGTCACTGATCGACCGGGTCACGATAAGCGCTATGCCATCGATGCCAGCAAGATCAAAAATGAACTCGGGTGGGCGCCAGCGGAAACTTTCGAGACCGGAATTCGCAAAACCGTGCAGTGGTACCTGGACCATGCACAGTGGGTTTCCCAGGTCCAAAGCGGCGCTTACCGCGCGTGGGTCGATCAGCAATACGGCCAATCCCCATGAAAATTTTGCTATTGGGTCGCAATGGCCAAGTCGGCTGGGAGTTACAGCGCAGCCTATCGACTTTGGGCGAAGTGGTCGCTCTGGCAAGCGACTCCCATCACAACCCAGACGGATTGTGTGGCGACCTCAGCGACCTAAACGGACTGGCTCAAACAGTTCGCCGGGTTGCACCCAAGATCATCGTTAACGCCGCTGCTTATACCGCCGTGGACCGGGCTGAAACGCAAGCTGAATTGGCGCACACCGTCAATGCCAAAGCGCCCGCTGTTCTGGAGAATGAAGCCAAGCAGTTAGACGCTTGGCTGGTCTATTACTCCACCGACTATGTATTCAATGGAAGTGGGACAGCTCCCTGGCTTGAAGACGATGCGACAGGACCGTTGAGCACTTACGGGCGCACCAAGCTTGAAGGGGAGAAAGCAGTGGCTTCCTGGGCCAAGCATCTCATTTTTCGAACCAGTTGGGTGTACTCCGCACGGGGCGCAAACTTTGCGAAAACCATGCTGCGTTTAGCCAGCGAAAGGGAGCAGTTCCAAGTCATTGATGACCAATGGGGCGCTCCGACTTCGGCTGAACTTTTGGCTGATGTCACGGCCACCGCACTGCGTGCCTGCATGGGACAACCAGATCTTGCTGGTTTGTACCATTGCGCCGCCAGCGGTGAAACGAATTGGAATGCGTATGCACGGTTTGTGATTGAGCAAGCGAGTGCTTTAGGCGCTTCACTCAAAGCCACCTCTATGAGTATTGAAGCCATCCCTTCAGCCCAATACCCAACAGCAGCGACACGCCCGTTGAACTCTCGGCTCAACTCGGCTCGACTGCAATCGACTTTTTCACTACACTTACCACCCTGGCAGCAGGGCGTTTCGCGCATGCTGCAAGAAGTTCTTGGGGAGTCAAAAAAATGAAACCAACATCTGCGCTTAAGCGCAAAGGAATTGTGCTGGCTGGCGGGTCTGGGACGCGTCTATACCCCGCCACCCAGGTGGTGAGCAAGCAGCTCTTGCCCATTTACGACAAACCCATGATTTATTACCCGCTGAGCACCTTGCTGCTTGCGGGAATCCGAGACATTCTCATTATTTCAACCCCCCAAGACACGCCGAGGTTTGAGCAGTTGCTTGGGGACGGAAGCCAATGGGGACTTGAACTCAGCTACGCCGTTCAACCCAGTCCCGATGGCTTGGCGCAGGCTTTTTTGATTGGTGAAAAATTTCTCGATGGTGCGCCGAGTGCGCTCGTATTGGGTGACAACATCTTTTATGGCCACGACTTTGCCACCCTGCTGCAATCCGCCCGGGAACAAACCCACGGCGCAACCGTCTTCGCCTACGCGGTTCAAGACCCAGAACGGTATGGCGTTGTCGAATTCAATACCGCTGGCAAAGCTATCAGTTTGGAAGAAAAGCCAGCGCATCCGAAATCACGCTATGCCGTGACAGGTCTCTATTTTTACGACACGCAAGTTGTCGAACTGGCTAAAAAAATTAAACCTTCCGCTCGAGGTGAGTTGGAAATTACTGACCTCAACCGGCTCTACCTTGAACAGGGAACGCTCGATGTTCAAACCATGGGCCGAGGCTACGCTTGGCTTGACACCGGAACCCACGAGTCGATGTTGGAAGCCAGCCAATTCATTCACACTATCGAAAATCGCCAAGGCTTGAAAGTCGCAGCGCCCGAAGAAATCGTCTGGCGTCATGGTTGGATTGACAACGCCCAACTCGAAGCGCTCGCAAAACCACTTGCCAAATCGGGATACGGGCAATACCTGTTGCGGTTACTCACCGAGAAGGTTTACTGATGAAGGTGACTGCGACCGCCATTGCCGATGTCCTTGTGCTAGAACCAAAGGTTTTTGGCGATGACCGCGGGTTTTTCTTCGAAAGTTTCAATGCTCGCGTTTTCGCCAAAGCTACGGGTTTGAACGTAACCTTTGTCCAAGACAACCACTCCAAGTCTGCCCGCCATGTTTTGCGCGGGCTGCACTACCAAACACAGCAAGCGCAAGGCAAGTTGGTGCGCGTAGTGTCAGGTGAGGTGTTTGATGTTGTTGCCGATGTTCGCCCAGAATCCCCGACCTACGGGAAATGGGTCGGAGAAATTTTGTCTGCTCAGAACCAGCGCCAAATGTGGGTGCCTCCAGGC
>QYPA01000066.1 GCA_007279715.1 Comamonadaceae bacterium
CCCATTTGGCCGACCGCGACACCCGAATCACGCAACCACACGGCGCCGCCTAACAAATCGACTTTGGCCAGGGGCAAGCGCAGGTCCCGTTCTTAAACGGTTCCTTCCAAGACAGCACCCACATCATCGCCGAGGATGACGGGGTAGTCGGTACCCGCCAAGACATCTGCAACCGTGCCGACCGCAGTGGCTTTTCCGTGTTCCATCACGACCAACGTGTGCGCCAAACGCGCCACTTCTTCGGCTGCGTGGGTGACATAAAGCATCGGAATTTTGATCTCGTCGCGCAAACGCTCAAGCCAAGGCAGGATGTCTTGTCGACGCGCATGGTCAAGCGAGGCCAAGGGCTCATCAAGGAGCAGCAAGCGCGGTTGGAGCGCAAGCGCTCGCGCAATCGCCACCCGCTGGCGCTCTCCGCCCGAGAGTTGGTGGGTGCGGCGTTGAAGTAAATCCCCAAGCCCAAGCAGCGCAATCGCTTCGTCAAGAGAAGCAGGGTTCAGGCCTTTTCTGTCTCGGCGAACGCCAAAACGAAGGTTGTCGTGAACGTTCAAGTGATCAAAGAGACTGGACTCTTGAAAAACATAACCCAAAGGCCTGCGCCAGGGGGGTAAGAAAATGCCGTTGGAGTGGTCTTGCCAAACAGAATCACCAATCTGTACCCGAGCCGATGGGGCTTTTTCTAACCCTGCCACACAACGCAGCACCGTGGTTTTGCCTGAGCCCGAAGCGCCATACAAGACGGTAATACCTTGGGCCGGAAGGGTGAGGTTCACGTCCAACGTAAAGTCTTGTCTCGCGAGTTTGAGTTGAATTTGAATGTCGCTCATAGACCGATGCGCATATTGCGTCTTTGCAGCCGCCCAGCAGCGAGCAAAACGACAAATGAAAATACCAACATGCCGCCCGCAAGCCAGTGGGCCTGGGCGTATTCCATCGCTTCCACATGGCCATAAATTTGAGTCGATACCACGCGGGTTTGGCCGGGGATGTTTCCGCCCAGCATCATCACCACACCAAATTCGCCGACGGTATGGGCAAACGTCAAAATAGCGGCGGTCACAAAACCGCGCCGTGCCAAGGGCAGTGCGACACTAAAAAACGCATCGATAGGCCGGGCGCGAAGGGTAGCGGCGACTTCCATGGGTCGCGTTCCGATAGTTTCAAAGGCGTATTGCAAGGGTTGAACAGCAAAAGGCAGGGAATAAATCAACGACCCCAAAAGCAGTCCTCCAAATGTAAAAGGCAAACTTCCCCAGCCGAGCCATTGGGTGAGTTGGCCTCCAGGCCCGTTGGGACCTAAAGCCACCAAAAGATAAAACCCCAAGACGGTTGGTGGAAGCACCAAGGGCAGGGCGACGATGGCGCTGATCGGTGTGCGCCAAGGCGATGTGGTTCGGGCCAACCACCACGCCATCGGCGTTGCCAAAACCAAGAGCACAACCGTCGTCAGGCTGGCAAGTTGCAAGGTCAACCAAACGGCGTTGAGATCATCAGAACTTAAAACCATACTGCTGTTAAAGCCCGTAACCAAAAGAACGAATCACGGCACGCGCTTTTTCACTCTTTAAGTAAGCCATAAGGGCCGTTGCGGCCTGGTTGTCTTTGCCATTTTTTAAGATGACCGCGTCTTGTCTGAGCGCTTGGTACAAATGCGGCGGAACCAGCCAGGCGGAGCCTTCTGTGATGCGGTCGTTAGACATCACTTGGGACAAGGCGACAAAGCCCAATTGCGCGTTGCCTGATGCGACAAATTGGTAGGTTTGGCCAATGCTTTCGCCTTGAACCAAGCGGGGCTGTAGTTTGGTCAGTAAGCCCAAGGCTTGGAGAGTCTCAATCGCTGCGGCGCCATAGGGTGCCAATTTAGGGTCTGCTATGGCGAGATGGGAAAAGTTGCTATTGCGAAGTACGTCGCCTTGCGCATCTACGAACCCGGCTTGCTTGCTCCACAGAACCAGTTTTCCAACGGCGTAGGTGAAGCGAGTTTTGGGGGCTGTTGCGTTTTCTTTTTCAAGTCGAAGCGGTGTTTCTTCGTCCCCTGAAAGCAAAACGTGAAAAGGAGCGCCGTTTCTGATTTGGGCGTAAAACTTACCTGTGGACCCCATGGACAAGGTGGCCTTGTGGCCTGTTTCTTGGGCAAACAGGACCGCAATTTTTTGCATGGGCGCAGCGAAATTGGCCGCTACCGCCACGCTGACTTCTTCTGCTTGAACTGTTGAAGAGCCCAAGGCAAAAAGAAGGCAGCCCAGTATTTTTATATCAGTCTTTCTCGCCACCAAAAATACCAAGCAAAGCCAGCAGGCTTTGAAAGACATTGATGATGTCCAAGTAAAGGGCCAAAGTGGCAGAGATGTAGTTGGTTTCGCCGCCATCCAAAATTTGCTTGATGTCGTAGAGCATGTAGGCGCTGAAAATACCGATGGCTGCCATGGAGAGCGCCATCATGCCGGCGCTTGAGCCCACAAACACATTGACGATACCGCCGACCATTAGAACGACGGTTCCCACAAACAGCCATTTGCCCATGCCTGAGAGGTCGCGCTTAATGACGGTCGCAAGGCTTGCCATGACAAAAAACACTCCGGCAGTTCCTGCGAAAGCGGTCATGATCAGGTCAGGCCCATTTTTAAACCCGAGGATGGCGCCGATCATGCGAGAGAGCATCAGGCCCATAAAGAAGGTAAAGCTAAGTAGCACAGGAACGCCAGCAGCAGAATTCTTGGTTTTTTCAATCGCGTAAATAAAACCAAAAGCGAGTGCCAAAAATAGCACCATACCTAAGCCACCGCTGAAAATTTGTCCAATTCCGGTAGCCACTCCCATCCAAGCGCCCAGGACGGTAGGTACCATGCTCAAAGCCAAAAGCAGATAGGTGTTGCGTAACACCTTGTTGCGCTCTTCGGCGGAAATTCCGTAGCCAATGCCTTGGTCTAGCGTGTTTACGTTGTCGGTCATAGTCAAACTCCTTGAAAACCTAGGAAGTAGGTGGGGCAATTTTAGGCAGTTTCAAGGTAAATACCAAGCGAGAACATCGCATTGCCCCGATTATTTTCAGGGGTGTTGTTCGTAATTAAAGGTAAACCAAGCCCTGCTGAGCAGGTATGCTCACATCTTTTAACCCTTACTGCCCCATTTGTATGAAAAACAAAACCATTCTCGAGCTCGCCGATATCAAGACCATTGCCGCTGCGGCGGAGGCCGAAGCCGTTAAACACGGTTGGGCCGTGAGTATTGCCATCGTCGATGACGGCGGCAATATGCTTTGGTTTCAACGCTTAGACGGCGCAGCGCCTATTTCAGCGTTGATCGCCCCGGCTAAAGCGCGTACTTCGGCCATGGGTCGGCGCGAAAGCAAGGTATACGAAGACATGATCAATGGCGGACGGGCTTCATTTTTGAGCGCTCCTACGTTAGACGGCATGCTCGAGGGCGGTGTCCCCATCATGAAAGACGGCCATTGTTTAGGCGCAGTGGGCGTGAGCGGCGTGAAGTCCAACGAAGACGCTCAGATTGCAAAAGCCGGTCTGGCGGCTATCGGGCTGTAAAACAAGGCGACTTCCTACCCCGATAAATAGGCCAATCGCTCGGGATGGAGTTCTTGCAGGATCGTGGTCGCGATTTCTTCGATGGATTTGGTGGTCGTCGAAAGCCACCGAATTCCTGCCCTGCGCATCATGCTTTCTGCCTCAGAGACTTCAAAACGGCAGTTTTGTAGGGATGCGTATTTTGAGTTGGGTCGGCGCTCGTTTCGAATTTCGCTTAATCGCTCGGGATGAATACTGAGACCAAAAATCTTGCTCTTGTGGGGTAGCAATGCTGGCGGGAGTTGGCGGCGATCAAAGTCCTCGGGGATCAAGGGGTAGTTCGAGGCTTTTAGGCCATATTGCATTGCCAAATAAAGGGAGGTCGGCGTCTTTCCGCTGCGACTGATCCCGACCAAAATCACATCGGACTGCTCTAAGTCGCGGTTACTTTGCCCATCGTCGTGGGCCAGTGAAAAATTAATGGCTTCGATGCGGTCGTGGTATTCCTTGCTTTTACTGGCATCGCTGAACCGTCCCACACGGTGATTCGATTTCAGGTTGAGTTCTTGCTCTAAAGGGTGAACAAACATGCCGAACATGTCCAAGAGCATGCCTTGGCAGCCTTCTTGAATCACTTTCAAAATTTCCATATTCACCAGCGTCGTAAAAACGATGGGTTTATTGCCATCCACAACGCCTGCGTGGTTGATCTGTCGAACGGCTTGGTGCGCTTTGTCGGCGGTGTCAATAAAAGGCAGGCGAACATGCCGCGTCTTGGTTTCAAATTGGGCCAAGATGGCATTGCCAAAAGTTTCAGCAGTGATGCCAGTTCCGTCGGAGACAAAAAATACGGTGCGATTGGGCATAAGGGTTGGGGTGGGAATAGATGCGTTGAGGTCTGAATTGTGCACCCATGGCAAATCCCATGAACGAGGGGTTCATCGCCCTACAATGAAGCCCATTTTTCGCGGTTTTTGAATGGCTTCGCTGTGTAAAGCAACAAACACAAAGGCAGCGCGCTACTCGCAATCGCAAGGGTTTTTAACTTTGGAGTCTTTATGTCTAATCTATTCGGCCCGACCGATGTAGTGGTTCCCTTTGAACTTTTGCGGATGACCGATGTCGAATCGGTCGGTGGAAAAAATGCCAGCTTAGGAGAAATGATTTCTCAACTACCGCAAGGCGTTAAAGTTCCCACAGGGTTTGCCACCACAGCCCATGCCTTTCGAGAGTTTTTAAAACACGAGGACTTGAGCGGTCGCATCAACGCACGCTTGGCTAAGCTCGATGTAGAAGACGTGCGGGCCTTGGCTTTAGCCGGAGCCGAAATTCGCGCGATGGTAGAGGCGCAGCCCTTCCCCAAAGCCTTAGAAGAAGGCATCCGTCGGGAATTTAAAGTCTTGCAGTCTGGTAACCCCGCTGTGTCTTTTGCGGTTCGGTCTTCAGCAACTGCCGAGGATTTGCCTGACGCGTCGTTCGCTGGTCAGCAAGAAACGTTTTTGAATGTGGTCGGAATTGAAGACATCTTGCACAAAATCCGAGAAGTCTTTGCTTCGCTCTACAACGACCGCGCCATCAGTTACCGCGTTCACAAAGGCTTTGCCCACGAGCATGTGGCTTTGAGCGCGGGAATTCAGCGCATGGTGCGCTCTGATTTGGGTGCGGCGGGCGTAATGTTCACGATCGATACCGAGTCCGGTTTTTCGGATGTGGTTTTTATTACCTCGAGTTATGGCCTGGGCGAAACGGTCGTCCAAGGGGCCGTTAACCCGGATGAGTTCTATGTACACAAGCCCATGCTTCGCGCGGGCAAGCGGGCGGTGATTCGCCGAAGTTTGGGCTCCAAGCTTTTACAGATGGAATTCACAAGCCAAGAAGAGCAAGCCGCAGGCGCCAAGCTCGTGAAGACCACCGACGTGCCAACGGAACTTCGCAACCGTTATTCGCTCAAAGACAGCGATGTAGAGAAACTTGCGCACTACGCCTTGGTGATTGAAGACCATTACGGCCGTCCCATGGATATTGAGTGGGGGAAAGACGGCATCGATGGCGAGCTCTATATCTTGCAAGCTCGGCCAGAAACGGTCAAAAGCCAAGCGGGTAATTCCGTAGAGTACCGCTACAAACTCAAAGGTAAGGGCTCGGTCATCGTTGATGGCCGAGCGATCGGGCAAAAAATTGGCACCGGACCAGTGCGCATCGTTCACAACATCAGCGAGATGGACACCGTCCAAGCTGGCGATGTTTTGGTAACAGATATGACCGACCCCAATTGGGAACCAGTGATGAAACGTGCCTCAGCGATTGTGACCAACCGAGGTGGCCGCACGTGTCACGCGGCCATCATTGCGCGTGAATTAGGCATCCCTGCAGTGGTTGGCTGTGGTCACGCCACCGACGTTCTTAAAAACGGAATGTTGGTGACTGTGAGTTGCGCTGAAGGCGATACGGGTTTCATTTATGACGGCCTGTTAGAGACGGAAATATCGGAAGTGCAGCGGGGCGAGATGCCAGAGATTCCCGTCAAAATCATGATGAACGTGGGCAATCCGCAATTGGCATTTGATTTTTGCCAACTTCCTAATTCGGGCGTCGGCTTGGCGCGTTTGGAGTTCATCATCAATAACAATATTGGTGTTCATCCCAAAGCGATCTTGGACTATCCCAATGTCGATGCCGATTTAAAAAAGGCGGTGGAATCCGTGGCCCGTGGTCACGCATCGCCCCGGGCGTTTTATGTGGACCGTGTTGCTGAAGGCGTTGCAACCATTGCGGCTGCTTTTTGGCCTAAGCCAGTGATCGTGCGCCTGTCAGACTTTAAATCGAATGAATACCGCAAACTCATTGGTGGCAGTCGCTATGAACCCGAAGAAGAAAATCCTATGCTCGGATTTCGTGGTGCCGCGCGGTATGTGAGCGCTGAATTTGGCGAAGCCTTTGCGATGGAATGTGAAGCGATCAAACGCGTTCGCAATGACATGGGGCTGGCCAATGTTCAGGTCATGGTGCCTTTTGTTCGAACCTTAGGGCAAGCCAAGAAAGTCACCGAGTTATTGGCTCGCCACGGCTTAGCGCGTGGCAAAGATGATTTGAAGCTCATCATGATGTGCGAAATTCCGAGCAATGCGATTTTGGCGAACGAATTTTTAGAATACTTTGATGGGTTTTCGATTGGCTCCAACGACTTAACGCAATTGACGCTCGGGCTAGACCGCGATTCGGGCTTGGAGTTGCTAGCCCATGACTTTGATGAGCGTGACCCTGCAGTGAAAGCCTTGATCAGCCTTGCTATTCAGGCTTGCAAGGCCCAGGGCAAGTACATCGGCATTTGCGGACAGGGCCCGAGTGACCATCCTGACTTTGCCCAATGGTTGGATGAGCAAGGAATTTCTTCGATCTCGCTCAATCCTGACTCCGTGATTTCCACCTGGCAACAGCTCGCGGCACGATGAAGCTTACGCAAGCCACAACGTCATGGCGGCTGCATGCCGCTTTGTTAACGTTGTGGTTTGCGGTTTCATTTGGCGTAGTGTTCTTCGCCCGTGATTTGCAGATGGTGGTTGCCGGTTGGCCAGTGAGTTTTTGGTTTGCTGCGCAAGGATCCGTTCTGATCTTCATTGCGATTGTTATTGTTTTTGCGTGGCGAAAAAATACCGATTCACAAGAAGTTTGGCACGTGGATGCCGATACATACGAGAAATACACCCACCGAATCCACCGTCGCTTTGGCTTGTATGTAGCGTGCTTGCTGGTTGCTTTGTTTGCTTTAGCAATTTTGGAG
>QYPA01000048.1 GCA_007279715.1 Comamonadaceae bacterium
ACCCAGATGGCCCCGGAGCGTCGAGGTTCGGCGGTAGCTGCATTTGCGTCCTGCTTCTTTATTGGTCAATCGATGGGCATTGCAATCAACGGCCAGCTCATTGCGATCGTTGGTACGACCGGGATCATTGTGCTTGGCGCAATTGGCGTGTGGCTGGTGTCTTGGAACTTTGTGCGATTGATGCGTAAAAAGAGGATTTAGGAGCTGAGGATACGGTGGGGGCTACGTAAGTTTGGTTTTGGAAGCTCCCGACTAAGCTACTTTTAACAAACCATTAGGAGTGATCGCAACGACCTTGCACCCATTACTTGGTCGTTGGCGACTGTTAGGCAGGCTTAGAAGGACGATGCAGAGCGCAAATTTTATTTCCAGATGGATCGCGAAGATAAGCAAGATATAAAGCGCCGAATGGCCCTTGTCTGGGGCCTGGTAGCTCTTCGCAAGTAGTCCCACCATTGGCAATACCAGCGGCATGAAAGGCTTGTACCTGCTCCGGTGTTTCAGCAATAAATCCAATCGTCCCACCATTCGCGGCGGTTGCAGCTTGCCCATCGATAGGTTTGGTGATTGAGAATGAACCCTTTGGACTCCGATAGAAGTAGCGTGTTTCGTTGTTTATTACGCCCGGAGCTATTTTCAAAGTACCAAGAACGGTGTCATAAAACTTTCTAGATGCCTCAAGGTCATTAGCACCGATCATTACGTGACTGAACATTGTCTTTCCTTATTAGGTTGTTTAAATGCGTTATGCATGAGGAGAATCTTATCAACTCAGATTTACAAGTTACCAAGGGATGTTTTATTGGAATGCTTAAGGATATTCAGAAATGAAAAATGCGCCCGAAAAAGGCGCATTTTTACTAGGTCACTGGCGGAATCGGAGTCCGTCTCCGTCGAACTGCGGGGCGTATCAAGCCGCATCAATCACGCAACAAATCAGACCGATAACCCGCATGGATGCTAGTTATTGTTGATTCACCTTGATTTATCCCGTTGCAACCAATATCATTCAAACGTAAAACCTATGGGGGGTTGTATGGAGGGTTGATAATGCCGCGCGTTGCCAAAGAACTAAGTGCTATCGAGATCAAGCGTAAAACCTCGCCTGGTTATCACCCAGTAGGTGGCGTGGCTGGTCTTAATCTGCAGGTGTCGGAGGCTGGCACCAAGTCGTGGGTTATGCGCTGCAAAGTGGGCGAAAAGCGGCGCGAGATCGGGTTGGGTGCTTACCCTGGCGTCGGTTTGGCGTTGGCGCGTGAGAAAGCCCAGCAAGTACGCGACGAAATCGTGGCCGGTGTTGACCCAGTAGCGCAACGTCTGGTCAACCGTCAATCCATTGTGCAGGCGCAGCTAGAGGAAAAGGCCATGCAGTGGACATTCCGCGCATGTGCTGAGGCGTACATCAAAGCCAAGTCACCTGGCTGGAAAAACGTCAAGCATGCATCCCAGTGGACCAATACCTTAGAGACTTACGTTCACCCGTCCATTGGCGAAATGCTGGTGCGCAACATCAACATTGGGCACATCACAGCAATCATCGAACCCTATTGGGCAACTAAAAACGAAACAATCAATCGAGTGCGTAACCGCATAGAGTTGGTTCTGGATTGGGCGACCGTGCGCAAGTACCGCAGCGGCGACAACCCTGCCCGATGGAAAGGCAATCTTGACAAGGCGGGGCTGGCCGACCGTAGCGTGGTTGGCAAAGTTACTGGGCATCGTGCGCTGCCTGCTGCCAAAGTGTTTGGCTTCATGGAAGAACTGCGCAAGTCAAAGGGCTACGGTCCCCGCTGCCTGGAGTTTGTTGTCCTGACGGCCTGCAGATCAGGTGAAGCACGGATGGCGACTTGGACAGAATTTGACATGACCGAAAAGACTTGGAATATCCCAGGTGAGCGCATGAAGTCAGGCCGACCGCATCGTGTGCCACTGAGCGAGGAAGTCATCTCCCTGCTGAATGGTCTGGAGCGCATGAAGGGTACAGAGCTACTTTTTCCAGGCAAAAAAGAAGACTCTCCTATATCCGATATGACCATGACCAAAATAATGCGCGACATGGGCGTGGACGCAGTACCCCATGGATTCAGGGCGACATTCTCAAGCTGGACGGCATCTAGCACTGCATATCCGTCCGAAGTACGAGAGATGGCGCTGGCGCATGCCATTGGCGACGGCACCGTGGCGGCGTATCAGCGAAGTGACCTGTTCGAGAAGCGGCGCAACCTTATGGCGGATTGGGCGAGGTTCACCAACACCGCGCCCATAGTTGGCGATAACGTAGTGCCAATGCACAAGGCGGCATGATGGATTTTCTAAGCACTGAGGAATACGAGCAGGAAACCATACGTCTCGCATTGGAAGGCGACCACGAGGCGGGGCGTGAGGCTCTGGTGCTATGCCGTACACAATTGGCGGCAAGGTCATTGTCCCCCGCGTTGTCCGACTATTTGGCCGCACGTTTGCATGATGTACTCGAAGGCATCAAACCAGATCGGGCGCTGTGCATTGCCAAAAGCCCTGGCAAGCCTGCCGACCCTTATCCTGATTGGCAACAAGAGCTAGGCGCGATGGCGGCATTGTTGACCCGGCGAGGATACAAACCAAACCAAATAGCTCGGGCACTCTGCGATGCGCGGGCATTAGTTCACGACAAGCCACTGGATGAAGCCGATGCACATGGTATCCGTACAAAGTGGGGACCGATGCAAGCTATCGACGAGCGAGCACTACAGCACTTGGCTGGCAGTTACTGGGAAATACTGAAGGAATATCCACCACTGAAATAGTGGGGCTGGCCCGCGACATTCTCCCCAACGCATCCCGTGTTGTTGCGTCTAAGGGGAATTCATGGCACAGCGAGTTGGTCGAATATCCGAGGTGGCAACCACCAAGGAAAAGAAGGGCTTAGTCCCTGTTAGTCCTGCAACATGGTGGAGGTGGGTGGCCGATGGCAAAGCACCTAAGCCATTCAAGCTGGGACCCAATACAACGGTTTGGGATCTCGATCAGGTCGATGCGTTTCTGGCGCAACAAGCGGGAGGTCAGCAAGCATGACCACCGTTCACACCACCAACGGAAAAGGGCACGGCTGCGACCCCGTACCCTTTCAAAATCACACCATCAACGACTTGGATTTTCCCATTTCCGAACGTCCAAGTAAAGCACTGGCAACCATCAAAGCCAAGTTTGCAATGCACGGTCATGCCGTACACGACGGCGGCAATCACGACTTCATTGTGGTGCAAATGAATTGGGGCCATTCCCGCCACTGCAGGGACTATGCGGCACTAATTGGCTTTGGCCGTCAACTGGGAGTGCTGTAGCCATGAGCACCACCATTTACGACGAGATTCTGCGTACGGTGGGCTTTGCACCGCACCAGATCAAGCAACACGGTCTAACCCGCTTCGCAACATCCAGCCGACCCAGCAACCGCGACGGCTGGGTGCGCGTCATGCAGGACGGCGTCGTCCGTTTTGGCTGCTGGCGGCAAGGTGTCACCGGCTGGTGGCGCGACGGCGTTGGCAACCATCAATCCATCAAGAGGGACGAATATGCCGACAAGCTAGCGTTGGCTGCGCAGGAAAAGCAGAATCAACGCAATGGCCGCATCAATGCGCAGATTCTCGATTGTGCGCACCCGCTGCGCCGTCAATCACCTGTTGGTCAGTATCTGGTGCATCGTGGTCTGGGTGCTCTGAAAAAGCGACCCCTTGCGCTGCGTATGGCTGCACTGCCTTATTTCGAGGACGGTATCGAGCAAGGCCATTACCCAGTCATGCTGGCCGCTGTCACCTCACCCGAGGGTGCGCTGGTGGCCCTGCATCGGACCTACATCAGCGATAGCGGCAAGAAGGCACCTGTACCCAGCCCGAAGAAGCTAAGCTGCACCAGTGGTCTGCTGGCTGGCGCATCCATTAAGCTATTCGAGCCGACCACCATAAGCGGCAAGTTGACGCTGGGTGTCGCTGAGGGTATCGAGACCGCGCTGGCCTGCTACCTTGCATCGGGCATCCCGACATGGTCGTGCGTGTCTGCATCAGGCATCAAGTCCTTTCAATGGCCTGCTGGCCTGCAGGCGCTGGTTATCTTTGGCGACAACGATGCGTCAGGAGTGGGCCAATCGGCGGCGCGAGACCTGGCTGGCCGCGCTGCTGCTGCAGGGCTGGAATGCCGCGTATTGATACCGGATGCAGTCGGCACAGATTGGTTAGATGTGTATTTGGGAGGTACAGCGACATGAATGCCGTACTACAAAACCCCATGCAGGCACCCACGACGGACGGCTGGCCCGATGATGCGCTGCCATTGCAGGCCGAGCTAGAGGAGCCTGCACCATTCCCGATGGATGCCCTGCCGTCGGTACTGTCGGACTATGGCCGCGTGATAAAGCGTTGCACCCAGGCACCTGACGCGCTGGTGGGCAATAGCCTGCTGGCCGCGGCAAGTCTGGCAGTCCAGCCCCATGCGAATGTCGTCTTGCCCTACGGTGCATCGGTCCCGACCAGTCTGTTTATCGTGTCGGTGGCTGAGTCAGGGGAGAGAAAAAGCGCAGTAGATCGGCTTGCGCTGCATGCCCATGCAACCTTTGAGAAGGTCAAGAGCGACGAGGCGCGGGAGGCCATAGCGCAATTCACCAAGCTGCAAAAGAAAGATAAGGAAACGGCAGAGATACCAAGGGAGGCCGTATTCCTTGCAAGCGACCCCACGGTGGAGGGCTTATGCAAGCTGCTGCACGCTGGCCTGCCAAGCATTGGCGTATTCAGTGCTGAGGGTGGCAGGTTCTTAGGTGGGCACGGTATGAGCGACGAGACCGCACTGCGTACCGCTGCTGGCTTGAGTCTGTTCTGGGACGGTTCACCTGTTGACCGCGTCAGATCGGGTGACGGCGCATCCAAGCTCTTTGGCCGTCGTGTGGCGTTGCATTTGATGGCGCAGCCCAGAGCGACATTTCAGTGGCTAAGCAATCCAGTTTTGCGTGATCAGGGATTGTTTTCCCGTTGTCTGGTGGCGTATCCACAAAGCACTGCAGGCACACGCATGTTTCGGAATGAAAAGGCAGAAGAAGCACCCGCTGCCATTGAATACGTCAACCGAATGACCGATTTGTTGGGCGGCACCTGGCCTATCAATGAGTTCTTTGAGTTGCAACCCCAGCAGATGGGTATCGGTGGCGCTGCGCGTAATTTATGGATTGAGCAGCATGACCAAATCGAGGCCGCTATCAGTTGCGACCTGAAACCGATAAGGGCGCTGGCATCCAAGTCTGCAGAGCACATGGGACGCATGGCTGCTGTGTTCACCATGATCGACAACCCCAGGGCGACCACCGTATCAGAAGAAGGCATGGAACGGGCGGCGCTGTGTGTCGAGTTCTATCTGGGAGAGGCGCTGCGATTGGCAGGGGTGCAACCCATGCATGAAAAGTCAGATCAGGCCGCAATGCTTTGGAGTTGGCTTGCTGCGCGAGGGAAGAAGCACATCAGTCTGCCTGAGTTGGTGCAGTTTGGTCCTGCCAAGCTACGCAAAGCCGATGCCATGCGCAACGTCATGGGTGTATTGGCCGACCACTACATGGTGCGCAAAGTCCCCGACGGCATGGTCGAGTACGACGGCAAGAGCCGCAAAGAAGGTTGGGAGGTTCGGCTATGACCTTCAAGCTGCGCATACGAGGGCGGGACTATTTTGAGTCATCAACCGCTGCTAATCCTGCTAATCCGCTAATCCTAGAGGAGCAGGAAGCAGAGTTATCAGCGGTGGCGGCGAACGATGCGACGGTGCAAGACCTGACGCAACACACGATTAGCAGATTAGCAGGATTAGCAGGCCAAGCGTTTGTGGGAAGAGATCGCTGGCCAACGCTTACCGACTCTGAACATAGCAGGGCAAGGGAATATCACTCGCACCACTTTGGCTGCAAAACCTGTTGCGCTGGCGGTCAGGGACGCGGCAACCGTTGCGAGATCGGCATGGGCCTATGGACGGCATACCAACAAGAGGAACCAACACTATGAGCACACCGAATACTGACGGCAAAAAAACGTCTAACCACGGCATGGGAGGCAAGTTTGCCAAGGGCAATAAAGCATCCCCTGGCCGTCCCCCTGGACGCGGCAAGGTGGCCGAGTTGCGCGAGAAGTTGGCGCAGGATGTTGAAGCTGTTATCGGCATCGTGCGCGAGCAGGCACTGGCAGGCGATCCGCAGGCCATACGCATCTTGTTGGACCGTGTGTTGCCAAGTCTGCGCCCTGTAGAACTACCGACACCGCTGGACCTGCCCGAGGGGAATCTGGCGCATCAAGCCCATGCCGTGGTGCAGGCCGTTGCTGACGGGGACATTGCACCCAGTCAAGCGGCGCAAATCATCACTGCACTGGGCGGCGTAGCAAAGATTATCGAGACCACCGATTTACTTGATCGCATCACCAAACTGGAGGCCGCAAATGTCAGTAAGTGACCGACTAACGAAACTGGAGCAACGTCCCAAGCCCCAGCGACCTCACGGAATGACGCAGGAGGCACTCGCGATGCACATGGACTGCCTTACACCCCGCGAACAAGCAGCCTTCATTCAAACCATGACTGACGATGACCTGAGCGCCAGCATTGATTACCTTCAAAACCTAGAGGAGCAACACCGTGCAAGCAATTGAGAAACGTATCGCAGCACTAGAACAGGCCCGTCCCACTGAAATTGGCCCGTTCTTCATTCACCTTGTCGGACTGGACACTAAAGACAGCGAGATCGAGCGCATAACGAAGGGCAATCAGGAATGGCTACGCCAGCCGGACGAATCAGAGCAGGAGCTGAAAGACCGTGCCAAACGAGAAGTGATGCCACCACTAGCAGGATGCAGCACCGTATTTCTTTGCCTTTGAGCAAATTCAAAAACTAGTTTCAAAAGACTATGATCGATTGAGTGCCGGTTGACTTTCACAAAGGTCTCCGTCATTTTGACGCTAGAGAAGAAATTCTCGAACATAAATAGAAATCAACCAATGGGAGTTTTATGAAATCTAGTCACAAATTGCTGGGAGCGGCAGCTCTTTTAGTCACGGTGACCTGCCGGGTTTCTTCGGACCAATCTCAACTTGACTTTCTGGCCTCGGTTGATAAATCGTTCTTTAAGCCCGCGATGAACTCAGCCGGTGTGCGGTAGTTCAAACTCGAATGCGGGCGAATTTCATTGTAGTGACGCCGCCAGTCCTGAATGATCACCTTGGCTTCCAGGCGGTTGCGAAACCACTCCATAGCCAGACATTCATCCCGGAATTTGCCGTTGAAACTTTCATTGGTCCCGTTCTGCCAGGGCTTTCCTGGGTCGCTCAGTACAGACTCCAACTGCTCATCTTTGGCCCATCTCAACAGGGCCAAGCTGACGAACTCGGGGCCATTGTCACTGCGTAGATAGCGCGGTGCGCCATGTACGCTGATAAGTTTGCTCAGCACATCAACGACTCTGCGGGAACGTATGGAACCCGCCACGTCGATTGCCAGACATTCCCGCGTGTATTCGTCCACTACCGTCAGGCATTTCAATTGCTGGCCGTTAGCGCAGGAGTCAAACACAAAGTCGTAGCACCACACCGAGTTGCGTCTTGCACGATCAGACCGGCAGACTCTTCCTATGCGTACGTTGCCAGGCCCAAGTCCTGGTTTGCAGCCAATGTGACCGTGGCCATCGCTACTGCGCCAATGGCTGTGCAAACATCACCCGTCGAAGTCGCCAACGCGAGGCGGGAGAGCGTTATCAGCAAAGCCGTATCGGGCGACACAAACACGCAGCGCGCATGCACCAATGGCGCAAACGTCGCGCCGCCTCAGCAAAGATAGTGACGCATCACGGTTCCCAGGCCACCCCTGCACGATGCTGTACTACAAGCCAACGAATCACCCCCGGCAATCTCGCCAGATTCACAGGCCTTATCAACATGCAGTCCTATCGCCCCGGATTCCATTGCACTCCGCAGCACCACCAGCACTCGAATCAGCATGCCTGCACCGGTCTGGCGCTGCCACTGGTGCCGCTCACCCTGTCCTGCGCTGGTGCGCCAAGGCTTTCTTCGCCACAGCAGGTGGGTGCGTAATGGTTGTTACCCCTGAACTGCGCGCCCAGATCCTGCGTCTGTACCAGGCCGACCAATGGCGTATCGGCACCATCGCCCGCCAATTGCACCTTCACCGCGACACCGTGGGGCGTGTCTTGGCAGTCTCCAGTGTGCTGCGTGCACCTGCCGCCGTGCCAGTCCGCTTGATTGACCCCTTCATGCCATTCATCCAGGAGACGCTGGCCAAGTTCCCTACGCTGGCGGCCAGTCGTCTGTACGCCATGGTTCAAGAACGCGGCTATGGTGGCGGCAGTTCGCATTTCCGCCATCTAGTGGCACCCCTGCGTCCCCGGCCTGCGGCCGAGGCGTACTTGCGGCTGCGCACCCTGGCCGGTGAACAAGCCCAAGTGGACTGGGCCCACATGGGCTATGTGATGGTTGGCCAGGCCAGGCGGCCTTTGATGGCATTCGTGATGGTGCTGTCGTATTCCCGGCGCATCTTCTTGCACTTCAGTCTGAATGCCCAGATGGACAGCTTCTTGCGTGGCCATGTTCTGGCATTTGAGGTCTGGGGCGGTGTTCCCAGAGTCATTCTCTCGGACAACCTCAAGAGCGCCGTGCTGGAGCGCATGGGGGATGCCATCCGTTTCAATCCGCAATACCTGGCCTTTGCGGCCCACTACCGGTTTGAACCACGCCCCGTTGCGGTCGCACGGGGCAATGAGAAGGGCCGAGTTGAACGCTCAATCCGCTACATCCGCGACAACTTTTTTGCCGCCCGCGTATTTACGGATGTGGCGGACCTCAACGCTCAAGCCAAGGTCTGGACCGACGGGCCTGCGTCTACCCGGCCATGGCCAGAAGGTGTGCAGTTAACCGTGGCCCAGGCGTTTGAGGCCGAGAATCCCAAGCTGATGGCACTGCCCATGGATGGCTACCCGGTGGATGCACGTCTTGAGGTATCGGTGGCCAAGACGCCCTATGTGCGTTTTGACCTCAACGACTATTCCATCCCACACACCCATGTGCGGCGTACCTTGACGGTGCTGGCCAGCGCGGATCGGGTCCGCGTACTCGATGGCGAAGTGGTGCTTGCCGACCATGCGCGCAGTTATGACAAGGGTGTTCAGGTCGAGATTGCAGCCCATGTGGACGAGCTTATAGAGCGCAAACGCGGTGCACGCCAGCACCGGGGAATGAGCCGACTGACCCAATCGGTACCGGCCATCGCGGATCTGTTGACCAGCGCCGCCGCCAAAGGCCATCACCTGGCCTCCATGACGCGGG
>QYPA01000158.1 GCA_007279715.1 Comamonadaceae bacterium
AGTGGAGGCCCTCACGCAATGCGGTCAAGCCGATGAATTGAACCAATGATACGGAATACCCAAAGTCTCTAGACCCCAGGTCTGGGGGCGGAATGAAACGAGATGTTTGTGTTGATGCCACTGATAAACCTATGCCTGCGGAGCGTGTTCGCTCCGTTTTCCGGCATCTATCAGCCATGGGTCGCTCTGACCCCAACGCAAACCCATCCCCTCGTCACCATCCCTGCGCCTACGCTTCGACACCTCGTGTAAGTCGAAGTTCTCCGGCAATTCCTCCTCACATCAATTCGTCAGTCAAGGCATCGTTTGCTCGTATTGGGCAGGTGACAATTGATAAAGGATGCAACCCATGAAACGGATGCTAATAAACGCCACACAGGCTGAAGAACGCCGCTTGGCTATCGTCGACGGACAAAAACTCCTCGACTACGAAATTGAAATTGAAGGTCGCGAACAACGCAAAGGCAACATCTACAAAGCCGTCGTAACGCGTGTTGAGCCCTCTTTAGAGGCGTGCTTCGTTGACTACGGTGAAGAGCGCCACGGCTTTTTGCCATTTAAAGAAATCTCTAAGCAATACTTCCAACAAGGCGTAGCTGTCAGCCAAGCCCGCATTCAAGATGCGATTCGCGAAGGCCAAGAACTTTTAGTCCAAGTTGAAAAAGAAGAGCGCGGTAACAAGGGCGCGGCTTTAACAACCTTCGTATCCCTTGCCGGTCGTTACGTCGTTTTGATGCCTAACAACCCGCGTGGTGGTGGTGTCAGCCGCCGCATCGAAGGCGATGATCGCGCCGAGCTAAAAGAAGCGCTCGACCAACTCGAATACCCCAACGGCATGAGCATCATTGCGCGTACCGCAGGGATCGGACGCAGCGCCCCAGAATTGCAATGGGACTTGAACTACTTGCTCAAACTTTGGAACGCCATCGATGGCGCAGCCAAAGGCGGCAAGGGTGCTTATCTGATTTACCAGGAATCGAGCCTGGTGATTCGCGCCATTCGCGACTATTTCAATAGCGATATTGGCGACATCTTGATTGACACCGACGATGTGTACGAACAAGCGCAGCAGTTTATGGCCCATGTGATGCCTGAACATGCGGCCCGCGTCAAACGCTACCGTGATGACGCGCCTTTGTTTAGCCGCTTTCAAATCGAACACCAGATTGAATCGGCCTACGCCCGCACAGTGCAACTGCCTTCTGGCGGCGCGATTGTGATTGACCACACCGAAGCGCTGGTGTCAGTCGACGTCAACTCCGCCCGCGCTATCAAAGGCGGCGATATTGAAGAAACCGCTACGCGCACCAACTTGGAAGCGGCCGACGAAGTTGCTCGCCAAATGCGTCTGCGTGACTTGGGCGGCTTGATCGTGATCGACTTTATCGACATGGAAGAAAGCCGCAACCGCCGTGACGTAGAAAATCGTTTGCGCGATGCTTTGCGCCAAGACCGGGCCCGCGTTCAGTTTGGCACCATCAGCAAATTTGGTCTGATGGAAATGAGTCGCCAACGCTTGCGCCCCGCGCTGAGCGAAGGCGCTTCGATCCCCTGCCCCCGTTGTGGTGGTTCAGGCCATATCCGCGACACCGAATCCAGCGCTTTGCAAATTTTGCGGATCATCCAAGAAGAGTCGCTCAAAGACAACACGGCCTCCGTGTTGTGCCAAGTGCCGGTTGAAGTCGCCTCATTCCTATTGAACGAAAAACGCACTGAAATCGCAAAAATCGAATTGAAGCAGCGTATCAACGTTTTGATGGTTCCTAATAAAACCCTTGAAACGCCTAATTACAAATTAGAGCGCCTCAAGCACGACGACCCCCGTTTGGACCATATCGAAGCCAGTTACAAAATGGCAGAGGAAATGGAAGACCCGACGTCCGTCACGCGCCGTTCGCAAGAACCTACCAACAAGCAAACGCCCATCATCAAAGGTGTTTTGCCCGATGCACCAGCGCCGGCTGCCACGGTTAAACCAGAATCGACCAAGCCGACCGCGTCTCATTCACGCGCTCAGACCACGGCCAAAGCGGAACCCACTGGATTTTTTGCTTGGATTAAAACGCTGTTTGCCTCCGATGCAAGCGCGCAATCCAACTCGGCGAAACCTGCAGCGCAAGACGCCTCCGATAGCCGAGGACGCAATAACCGCAACGGCCGCGATACGGGCCGTGACTCCGGCCGCAATGGTCGCAATGGCGAAGGTCGCGGCCCACGCAACGAAGGAAGAGCTGAGGGCCGTCCTGAGGGACGATCCGAAGGTCGCACAGATGGTCGCCCTGAAGGTCGTAACACCCGGGGCGGGCGCGGTGGGCGTGGCGGTCAAGGTGGCGAACGCCAAAACCCCAACCAACGTGAACGCTTTGACGCAGACGGAAAAGCCGTGGGTGCCAACGTGGACGTGTCCCAGGACGGCGTTGACGGCAACGCTCGCCAAGAACGCGCACCGCGCAACGACCGCGGCGAACGCAATGGCCGCCAAGGCCGTACCAACGAACGCAATGAAACGGGCGATCGCAGCGATGAGCGCAATAACGATACGAGTAACGTTTCCGCTAACCCCGAAGGCAACACCACCGATCGCGAACCCCGCGAACAACGCGGTCGCAACGGACGCAACGGTAACAACCGCCGCAATGATCGCGGGCCTCGCCAGGACGACGGGACAACGCCAGCCCAACTCGACGACTCCAACAGCGAGCCAAGAGACGCAGCCGCACCGGCTGAGACTTCTGATTCTCGCGAACCACGCCGCTCACGTGACCGCTACGGCCGTGACCGCGCTCAGCGGGGTGAGCGTGGTGATCGCAACGAGCCCAATGCGTCGGATGCCTCGACCATGCCAGAGCGCACGAGCTTCGAATCCGAAGACTCGCAAGAGCCGATCGTGGTCCGGGCCTCCTACTTCTCGCAACCTGCCGAAGCGGCGACTGCCCCTGCCCCAGCGCCCGTAACCGCACCCGTGGTTGCAGCACCGGCACCAGCTCCAGCACCGGCAACACAAGCGCCAAGCATTTCAGCAGCGCCCCAAGCGATGCCTAAAGTTGCGACTTATGCGTTGCCAATCGGCGCGCTTGAAGCCGTGGCCCAAGGCTCTGGCTTGCAATGGGTTAATTCTGATCCGCAACGGATTGCTGCGGTTCAAGCCGCGATTGCATCCGAGCCTATGCCCGCCCATGTGCCTCGTGAACGGGCTGCGCCAGTGGCTACAACCGAAGGCCCACTCGTATTGGTAGAGACCAAACGTGATTTACGGACTATGCCGCTAGGCTCGCAAGAGTAAATTTAAAAAACAGAGTGAAAGCCCCGTGGGAAACCACGGGGCTTTTTTTTGCATTTAAATGCATCGAAAAGAATACGTGTAAACCCTCGTTTTAGACCATTTAGACCATAAAAAAAAATATATTCTTAACAATTGTTTGGTTTTAAATAACTAACATAGCCGGGGATGCTCACACATTTTTCCACTCAAAAACTTGCTCCCACTTGGAGTCTTATCGGTTTACTCCTCATCGGGTTAACCCAAGCCAGCCCTGCGCAAACTTTAACTGACACCGAGCGCGACGCCATCGCGCGTGATGGCGCCGAAAAACGCCGTAACCAAGCGCATGAAAGCCAACTCAAGGAGCAGCAAAGTAAAACTCCAGAGGTTCACTTGGGCAATACCGTTGAGATAAAAACAACGCTACCTACCGGCGAGACCCCCTGCTTTCTCATTCGAGAGATCACCTTACAAGGCGCTGATGCCAATGCATTTCGCTGGGTCCTTGAAAAACTCGCTGGCCCAAAAAACGACGACAGCCCACGCAACCAATGTTTAGGTGCCAATGGCATCAACACCATTTTACAACGCGGGCAGGCGGCTGTCATGGAACGCGGATTTGTTACCACCCGCGTACTGGCTCAACCGCAAGACCTCAGTAGCGGTACGCTGGCGCTCACGGTGCTTGCTGGGCGGATTGAGGCTATTCGATTTGAAGCAGATGTATCCCTGCCTGCGCCAACCTCACTCTTCACAGCCGTTCCAACGCAACCCGGCGCTTTATTGAACTTGCGGGACATAGAACAAGCGCTAGAAAATCTCAAGCGGGTTCCCAGCGCCGAAGCCGACATAAAAATCACACCTGCCGGTGCCCCTGACCGCTCTGATTTGGTTCTTAGCTATTCGGCAAAAACTCCGTGGCGAATGTCAGCCAGCCTAGACGACAGTGGCGCCAAAACCACTGGCAAGTACCAAGCCAGCCTGACCGCATCATGGGACAACCCGTTAGGACTTAACGACCTCTTCTACCTTACACAAAGCCAAGACGCGGCAGGCGGTGACCCTGGACATCGAGGAACACAAGGCAGCACCTTGGCTTACTCCGTTCCTATGGGTTACTGGCTTTTGGGTGGAACTTGGAGTCGCAGTCGCTACTTTCAGACCGTTACGGGCTTAAACCAAGACTATATTTACAGCGGCACCAGCGAAAACTCAGAGATAAAAGTATCGCGTATGGTCTACCGCGATACGACGCGTAAAACCGCCGTCAGCCTCAAAGGCTGGCAACGCAAGAGCAACAACTTTATTGACGATACCGAGGTCGAGGTACAACGCCGTATCGTGGGTGGGTGGGAGTTGGGCCTTAACCACAAAGATGCCATCGGGGATACCACCGTTGAAGGCAGCCTAGCCTTTAAACGCGGAACCAAAGACTTTGACTCGATTGCCGCGCCAGAGGAGACGTTCAATGAAGGAACCTCTCAGCTCGGGTTGGTCACCCTAGACCTAAGCGCCTCACACGCCTTCAAAATCGCGGCCCAAAGTTTCACGTACAACGCCGCCTTGAAGGTACAAGACAACACCACACCGCTCACACCCCAAGACCGCTTTTCGATCGGTGGGCGTTACAGCGTTCGCGGGTTTGATGGGGAATCTGGCCTGACTGGCGAGCGCGGTTGGACCTTACGCAATGACTGGAGCATGGCCCTGGGTGAGTCCGCCCATGCGCTTTACCTCGGGCTAGACGCCGGCGAAGTCAGTGGACCGAGTAGCCAGAACTTGCTGGGTAAAAGTTTGTCCGGTGGCGTGATTGGCCTTAAAGGCGGCTTCAAAGGTTTTTCTGTTTCTTACCAATACGACGTATTTGTAGGAGCCCCGCTTTACAAGCCTACAGGTTTCAGAACTGCCGAGACGACTGCAGGTTTTAGTTTGAATGCGATGTTTTGAATTAGGCAACCGTTGACACGCCCATTTTTTTAGGAGAAGCCAATATGAATAAAGACTTTTACCTAATCATCTTCAATGCACGCCGAGGCATTCGCATGGCCGTTGCTGAAACTGCAGCGTCGCAAGGCAAAAGCGCCAGTGGTGAAACGGGTGCCACAGCGACCCAACGCCCCCGTTGGACGCTTACTGCATTTGCAAGCCTGATTGCGATAAATTCACTCACCGGTTTTGGTCTGCAAGCCCAAGTGATTGCTGACCGCAATGCGCCAAGTAACCAACGACCAATCATTTTGCAAACGGCCAACGGTGTGCCGCAAGTCAATATCCAAACCCCTAGCGCCGCTGGAGTTTCGCGCAACGTCTACAGCCAGTTTGATGTACAAAGCAAAGGCGTGATCCTCAACAACAGCCGCATAGAAACCCCTACCCAAATCGGTGGTTATGTACAGGGCAACCCCTGGCTGGCAAACGGGAGTGCTCGGGTTATCTTGAACGAAGTTAACTCGAGCACCTCCAGCCAACTCAAAGGCTACGTCGAAGTCGCAGGACAACGCGCCGAAGTCATCATCGCCAACCCCGCAGGTATTGCGGTCAATGGCGGTGGGTTTATCAACGCCAGTGCGGTGACGCTCACCACTGGCTCCGTGGTCATGAACGCAGGCAACTTAGAGTCCTACCAGGTTCGCAATGGCACGGTAACGTTTGAGGGCGCGGGCCTTGACACCAGCACCATAGACTACACCAACATCCTCGCCCGCGCTGTGGCGGTCAACGCAGGCATTTGGGCCAAAGACCTCCACGTTGTTACTGGCGCAAACGACATCAACGCGGCAAGCGTCGCAGCCCCCGTCGTCACATCAACCACCGCGGGTACTGGAGTTGCGCCTTCGTTTGCTTTAGACGTGGCTGCTATTGGCGGAATGTATGCGGGCAAGATTTATCTCATAGGCACTGAAGCGGGACTTGGCATTCGCAATGCAGGAACCATCGCAGCGTCGGCCGGCAACGTCACGCTGAGCAACGACGGATGGATCAGCAACAGCGGCTCGGTCTACGCCACGGGCAACACCTCCATCACGGCCCAAGGCACTGTCAGCATTACGGGAACTGGCCTGATCGCAGCCGCTGGTAACACGACGGTGGCTGCCCAAGGTACGGGTAGCCAAGTAGGTATTGCCAGTGGTGCCACCGTTGCCGCTGGCATGGGCACTACAGGTGCCATCGGTAGCACGGGCAACCTGACTATCCAGTCTAGCAACACCACCACCATCTTGGGCCAGCTAGCTTCCGGCGGTGACACGGCCTTAAGCGCCAGCACGCTTATTCTTGATGACGCACGCGTCAGTGGCAAGAATGTCCAACTCATTGCCACCGCCACAGACATCTCGGCCAAGCGCGCAACAGTCAGCGCCTCTGAAACACTCAGCGCCACGACCCTGACCCGTTTGGTGACCGATGGTGCTACCGTGACAGCCAAGCAACTCACCCTAGCCGCCCACGACATCTCCAACGTTGCCGGTAGGTTGCAACAAAGCGGCACTGGCAACACCAGCATCACCTTGGCAGGACGCTTGGACAACACCAACGGCACCATCGCGGTTAACAGCAACCAGCTAGATATCGCGGTTCAAAGCCTCAACAACACCGCCGGCATGATCGCCAGCAACAATAGCCTGAGTATCACGATCGGTACCGACACCACTCAAACTGGCAGTATTCTTGCCAACAAAGACCTGACCTTCAGTACCACTGCCAACCTAGTAAACAGCGGCAAAATTCAAGCGGGGGAAAACCTCAGCGTAAACGCCAACGCCTTGGACAACACCGTCACAGGCGAGCTATCCTCAACAGCCACCACGCTCAATGTCAGTGGCAGCTTTACCAACCGGGGCTTGGTCGATGGCGGCAACAACGCCGGCACCGGCAGTACCAGCATCCAGGCCGCTACCGTTAATAACGTGGGTACTGGGCTCATCTATGGGGACAAAGTTGGCATTGCTACTACCACCCTCAACAACGACGCAGAAACTGTGGGTGGCATCACCAAGGCCGCCACCATCGCCGCCCGCGACCGCTTAGATATTGGCACCTCCACCCTCAACAACAGCCAAGGATCGAGCATCCGGAGTCTGGGTGACATGGCACTCGGCGGCAGTCTGGACGCTAACGGCCAAGCTGCTGGGCATGCTGGGACGATTAACAACAGCGCCAGCACGATCGAATCCTTTGGCAACATGCGCATCGCAGCCACAAGTATCAACAACCTCAATCCCAACTTGCAATGGGAAAGCGATACTGGAACCACAGGGCCCTCTGGTTCGGTGTACTTTACCCAAGCCGGCACCTTTGATACAGCCACAGGAGGCCTGCTTAGCACGACAGCTCCCTTGACACCCCAGTACCGTGGGGGCTATGCGTACTACCAAGTCACGGACTATGTGCCGGAAGAGCTTTGCAGTGGGGGGGCAGAGAACGAGAATGCAGACCCACGGGCAATATGATTGCCGTGTATGGCTACGTCAAAGGCCAGGCGCAAGCCAACAACACATCCAGCCCGAGCACCTTTGATGCTTTTGCGAACTACACCCAAACGGATTACAAGCCGGTAGTTAGCCGCAGCACCCCGGGCCGTATTGCCAGCGGTCGCAATATGACTCTGAATGCGACCCAGGCCGTGGTGAATGACCAAAGCAGCATCGTAGCCGGTGGTAATCTGGTCATCACCGCATCGGTGGACAACCGGGCACGCAACATCCAATTGAACTCCTTACGCACCGGAACTCTCTTCCAATGGGAAAACTACAATTACCGTTGTGGACTTTTCAACTGGGGCTGGTGCTCCACCCAAGCCTACGGTACCAGCGCCTACAACGGCACCATCGCAAAAAACTACACCCTGGACTCCGCAGTCCAGCGGCAATTCACTACCAACGCCGTCGTTAGAGGCACCGTTGATGCCACCAACCTCGCGGGCGCAGGCTCAGGCGTTACCTCCGTTGGCGGTACCACCAGCCTTCCCACCAGCAGCCTGTACACCTTTAATAGCAACCCAGCGGGCCACCAGCTTGTAGAAACCGACCCGCGCTTTACAAACCGTAAAGCATGGCTCAGCTCGGACTACATCACCAACAAACTGGCCCTCGACCCCAGCGTCACCCAAAAGCGCCTGGGCGACGGCTTTTATGAACAACAACTCGTGCGCGAACAAGTCGCCCAACTCACCGGACGGCGCTTTCTGGGCGACTTCACCAGTGACCAACAGCAATACCAAGCCCTCATGGACAGCGGCCTGACGTTTGCCAAAGCCCTGAACCTGCGCCCGGGCATCGCCCTGAGCGCTGCGCAAATGGCCGCCCTGACCACCGACATTGTCTGGCTGCAGCAAGAAACGGTCACCCTGGCCGATGGCACAAAGACCCAAGTCTTAGTCCCCCACGTCTACGCCGCCATCAAAGCCGGAGACGTCACCCCCACCGGCGCCCTGCTCAGTGGCGACAGTGTTGACATCACAGCCAACGCAGGAGATGTCACCAACGCAGGCACCATCCTGGGCCGCAAAGTCGTCAAAATCGACGCAGGCAACATCAACAACCTCGCAGGCCTCATCCAAGCCCAAGACATCGGCCTGTCAGCCAAACAAGACATCAACAACACCGCAGGCACGGTGCTGGCAAGCAACAGCCTGGTAGCCAGCGCCGGGCGAGACATCAACGTCTCTAGCACCACCTCCAGCAGCTCAGGCAGCTCAGGCAACTACCAATACAGCCAAACCGGCCTAGACCGAGTCGCTGGTCTGTACGTTAAAGGCGCCGGCGTGCTCTACGCCAGCGCGGGTAACAACATCAATCTAGCTGCAGCAAACATCGCAGGCAACGCTGCGGTACACATCCATGCTGACAACAACGTCAACATCCAAACCCTCAAGAGCAGCCGCAGCGACAACTTCAACGCGGGCAACGCCGACAACCACCTGCTCACCAGCCAAAGCAGCGACATAGGAAGCCAGGTCAGTGCGGGGAGCAACCTAACGATCAGCGCAGGCAACACCCTCTCCGCCAAAGCCGCCGCCCTAAGCGCCCAAGACACCTTCACCCTCGCAGCTGCAGGCAACATCGTGCTCGAGGCCGGCCAGACCCAAAGTAGTTATGACAGCGCACTGACCAGCAGCACCAGTGGTTGGTTCTCCAGCACCACTACCCGCACGCGCCAAACCAACGCCAGCTCCACCGCCATAGCCAGCAGCATTGAAGGCAACACCGTCACCCTCACCAGCGGCCAAGACACCACCATCAAAGGCAGCAACGTCTTAGCCGACAAGGACCTGACGATTAAAGCCACAGGCAACGTCACCATCGAAGCCGCAAAAAACAGCGCCACCTCCAGCAGCTATCGTCAAACCAGCGAAAGCGGTTTGATGAGCGGCGGCGGGATGGGCTTTAGCATTGGCACCCGCGAGCAAAGCACTGACCAAAATGACACCTCTACCAACGCAGCCGCCAGCACCGTGGGCAGTGTGGGTGGCAATGTCACGATTACTTCAGGCAAGACTTACAAGCAAACCGGCAGTGACGTCCTGACCCCGGCAGGCAACATCGACATCACCGCGAAGACAGTGGACATCACCGAGGCAAGGGAAACCAGCACCAGCCAGGTTGACACCCGCTTCAAGCAACAAGGCATTACCGTGAGCGTGAGCAATCCGGTTCTTAGCGCAGCACAGTCCATTCAAAATATGGACAAAGCAGCTAGCCAAACCAACAGCGGCCGAATGAAAGCACTGGCTGCAGCCAGTGCAGGGCTGGCAGCCTACAGTGCCTATACAGCCATTGACAACGGCATGGGCACCATGATCAATGGCAAAAAAGACCAGATCGCTACAGGTACCGACAGCGCTGGAAAACAAACCAGTCGCGACTCCACCCTGATCGATAAAGCAGGTGGCTTCAATGTAAACGTCGGCATAGGATCATCCAGCAGCGAGAGCACCAGCCGAACTGGCAGCGACTCCGCGCGCGGCAGTTCTGTCGCTGCTGGCGGCAATGTCAACATCAAAGCTACGGGTGCCGGTACTAACAGCAACCTCACCTTCCAGGGCGCAAACGTGCAAGCAGGTGGCGAGACCAGCCTGCAAGCGGATAACAAAGTCAACCTAACTGCAGCAGCCAACACAACTACGCAAACCAGCACCAACAGCAACAGCGCGGCAAGCGTTGGCATGGGGATTGGAACAAATGGACTGACTGTCAATGCATCCATGAGCCAAGGCAATGGCCGTGGCGACGGCAGCGACACCACATACACCAACACCCAGGTCAAAGGCAAGGCCGTCAAAATCACCAGTGGCGGCGATACCAACCTGCAAGGGGCCGTTGTCACAGGAAGTACTGTCAAGGCCGATGTCGGTGGCAACCTGAACATCGAAACCCTGCAAGACAAAAGTACCTATGCAGAAACCCAAAGTAGCAGCGGCTTCTCGGTCAGTATCCCGATTGGGCCAGGTAAAGCTTCGGGCAACATCAATGCCAGCAATACCGACATCAAGGGCAACTACCAAAGCGCCAACCAGCAAAGCGGTATCCAGGCCGGTGGTGGTGGTTTCCAGTTGGCTGTGGCTGGCAATACCGACCTCAAAGGCGGTGTGATTGCCAGTACCGACAAGGCCATCGCTGATAACAAAAACAGCCTGACCACCGGCACCATCACTACCAGTGAGGTACAAAACCATGCCAGCGCATCGGCCACGACGACGGGCTTCAACGTGGGCACCAGCATGTTTACCGAAGGTGCATATGGCCTAGCCAAAGGCATTGGAGCAAACCTGCTGGACAACGCAAGCCAAAACAGCAGCAGCAGCGGCCAGACCAGAAGCGTCGTCAGCGCAGGCACGGTCACCATCACCGACGAAGTTAAACAACAAACCACAGGCAATACAGCCAGCCAAACAATAGCCAGCCTCAACCGCGATACCACCAACGCCAATACCGTGGCCCAGCGCCAGGATGTGCAGGCCACGAAACAAAGCGTGGAGGCCGAGCGTGCGATCAAGAACGAAGCGGTCAGGCAAATCACCACCCTCACCGATGAAGCCTACCGAGTGATGTTCAAGGAAGTACCCAAGTTCTACAAGGTCACCTGCCCGGCGGGTGTGGATTGCACCAAGAATCCGGAAAAAACGAGCACAACCCAGGTCATGGGCAGTGCACAAGAAGTGCAAGCCGAGTTGGCAAAAGCCCCGGCAGGTGCAGTGCTGGCAGTCAACGGGATTGACAACCCGCTGGATCGGGCGGGACAGTTGGCGATGCAGAATGCGGAGCCTACCAACAAGACTGATACGAATCCCACTGGCGATAAACCCACCACGATCTACCTGATGCACTACGTTCCGAGCAACAACGGCCTGAGTGAATTGCTGGTGGCGGGGTATGAGAAGAAGCTGGCACCCACCTTGGGCTACTCCAACCAGGATCAGGCGTATGCCGACGGGTTGAAAACACTGGGGGTAAACACCGGTGGTGACGTGGTCAGCCTGGGCCACAGCCGGGGTACGATTGTGCAGACCAATGCCAACGCCATTCTCGCAAGCGAAGGCGTGACCAAGTCGAACCTAAGTGTGCAAGGGGTGGGTGGTGCGGTAAGTGCTGAAGAGTATACGAAGGCTGCAGAGAAGGTGCAAGGCCCCTTGGGTAATAGAGAAAAGATCACCTTCAGCTACTTCAAGAATGATCCGATACCCGTGGGGACCGCTGGCAACCCTGGGGTTTTGAGTCTGTCGGAGTTCTGGAAAGTATTGAGCACGCCCAACAGTGGACACAGTTGTTATGGCACAGGTGCTGCCGGGTGCCAGCAAGTGCAGATACTATCCCCCAATGCCCCGGGTGGGGCTGTGCAGGACAACAGCAATTTGGTGCAATATATCGGAGGCAAACCCTACGATAGCAATATGAAACCTCTGGACTTGAAACACTAAGGGGTTGGCATGAACACAAAATTACTGGTAGGCGTTGGTGGCTTGATCGCAGCCCTGACATTGATCTCCTGTGGATTCGTTACACAACAGCGCACGGATAAAGCCCAAGAGGAACGCTTACTCAAACCCGGTGCACTTGATACTGGCATTGCGACAAACTTTAATGAATACCGATTCAAATTTATGGACCGCTATCGAATAAGTCATGCTTGGCCCGTTACGAGTAGTTGCGGCTATCGCAGTCAAGACACCAAATATAAAATGGGTGATGTTACTTATGGGGAAGTGAAATTAGTAAGGGATATTTACGAAGAAGACGGTAAGACGTGGCAACGCTTTCCATCTGAAGTAGGTCCGTACAACTTAAGTAGCTACGTCCGCAGCAAGATCGTGCACCAACCCATCTTCGAAAACGTCAATGGAGGCCGGGCGATAGTTCGCTATGAAGACCAGGAACAGGGCTTGCAGGCCATGTGTTTCCAGGCTTGGGTGGGGACAAGCCACACCCTAATTCTTCGCTTGCACAAACGCGACATGGAAACCTGGAAGACATTGTGGTCCCGGTACAACCCTTCGGGTAAGTGGACCCAGCAGCAAATTAATGGGGCATTTTGGGCTACTCTTGAAAATGATGAGAAAGATATGCAGCGCACGGGTACGGGTGGTTGGTTTAAGAGCTACTTGACCCCCATAGCAGATACCGGTTATTCCATCAGTATTCAGCTTGGCGCCAACCAAGATTCACTGCAAAACCCGCAGGCCCATGCAGCTATGCAGGTGTTATTCCGCCAACTACTGGAGTCCGTCAAAGTAGAACCCCTGACCCCTTCCATCGAAGCCGAGCAAGCCGAGCTCAAAGCCAAAGCGCAGGACATCCAGCGCCAAGAGTGCGTCGAATCCTCCAAAAAAGGCAAACCCGGGCCTTGGTGCAAGATATACGGCTTTCAATAAAAAAAATTCCCCCCAACCAATAGGACATCATGACCCACACCGCTCGGGGAAGCACCGTTACCGCAGGTTGCAACCTCGCCATCGAAGGCAGGAAAACATGTAGCCGGGTCCGCGTTGTTTGTTTCCCAGATCAGGATTCCATCTACTGAGCTACAATGTAGCTCACACTTCAAAAGGAATAGTCATGACAACCAATGCAGTTGTTCGTGCGCGCATCGACGAACACATAAAAGAAGAGGCAAGCATCGTTCTTGCGGCAATGGGGTTAACTGTCTCCGATGCCTTCCGTATCATGCTGACCCGCATCGCCCGAGAGAAAGCTTTGCCGTTTGAGCCTTTGATTCCGAACGAAAAAACCATCGCAGCCATGCGCGAGGCACGAAGTGGCGGCCTCAAGAGTTTTGACAGCGTTGGGGCGTTAATGGCTAACCTGCATGAGGACGATTGATCCGACCGGGCAATTCAGGCGCGACTACAAACGCGAGGCGAAGGGTCAACACCGGGCAACGCTTGATGCAGACTTAAAGCTTGTTTTGGAGGCTTTAGCAAGTAATCAACCACTGCAGCCTCGTCACCGCGACCACGCGCTATCAGGTGAGTGGAGTGATCATCGAGACTGTCACGTCAAGCCCGACTTGGTACTGATTTATCGAAAACCTGATGAGGCAACTTTGCAACTCGTCCGGATTGGTTCGCACAGCGAGCTTGGGCTTTAGTTGTGAAAGTGCGGGGGTCAACGGAACTGGTTTCTAACTGGGAGACACGAGGACTCAAATGGAAATTAACGCTTTAGCTGCACGTAGAAATTTTCATGCGGCCCGACAGCGAGCAAAATAAGCGCTTGTGGATTGAATTTATCTGGTTGTAGTCGATAGGCCAGCAAGGTCTCCCGATTATTCAACTTAAATTTATGCACGAAAACGCCATTTAAGTCGCCGCGCTTTTCTTCTCCGATCGTGTATTCATTGGCTACGGCTTTTACGTTTTCATCCAAAATAGCTTTGTCTTTGGAATGCAGCTTTTTTACTGCTCGCGCAAAGGACGGGGTAACCAGAATGGCTAGCGGCATTTTCCTAGCCGTATGAATAAGGTGCCAGCTGCCCCGCCTTGGCCTCTTCAAGAGACAGCATGGTGTCTTGGATTACCTGCAACGGCAACTCAGGGTTTTCCAACACAGCCTTGCCAATGCGCGCCCAATATTCGATTTGTTTAGGCACGGAGCGATGCTCAGCAGCACCGATCACCCTGGCATCTTCAACCAGCGAGTCAGAAAGTTTCAATGCAATTGCCACAGCAGCCTCCAATGGTACAAAAGTTGCATTTTACAACCAAATGTAACCTTTAACACCAAAGATTAAATAACGGGTACACCCTTGGGGCTACGCTGTTCTTTATCAATAGGCCTTCCCAAGTTGGTCCAAAATCGCCGGGTTTTCAAGGGTCGAAATATCTTGCGTGATGGTCTCCCCTTTTGCCAAGGACCGAAGCAAGCGGCGCATGATTTTTCCAGATCGGGTTTTAGGAAGATTTTCACCAAAGCGAATGTCTTTGGGCTTGGCAATGGGGCCAATTTCTTTGGCAACCCAGTCTCGCAGCTCCTTGGCGATGACTTTGGCTTCGGCGTCATCGGGGCGTGAGCGTTTAAGGACCACGAAAGCACAAATCGCCTCGCCGGTTAAATCGTCGGGCCTGCCGACGACAGCGGCTTCAGCGACCAAATCCGTTTTTGAAACCAAAGCGGATTCAATCTCCATGGTTCCCATGCGGTGGCCGGAGACGTTCAATACGTCATCAATACGGCCTGTAATTCGGAAATAGCCCCTATCGGCACTGCGCACTGCACCGTCTCCGGCGAGGTAGAGCTTGCCACCCATTTCTTCGGGGAAGTAGCTTTTGACAAAGCGCTCTGGGTCATTCCAGATGGTACGAATCATGGAGGGCCAGGGGCGCTTAACCACCAAAATGCCACCGGTTCCGTTCGCAATATCGTTACCCGCCTCATCCACAATGGCTGCCATGATTCCGGGCAGCGGCAAGGTGCAGCTGCCTGGGACCAACGGCGTTGCGCCCGGCAGAGGCGTCATCATGTGGCCGCCGGTTTCAGTTTGCCAAAAGGTATCAACTATGGGGCATTTTTCGTGGCCAATATTTCTGTAGTACCACATCCAAGCTTCAGGATTGATAGGCTCCCCTACTGAACCCAAAATACGCAGGCTGCTTAAATCAGAGCGATCGGGATGCACTGCCGCGTCGCTTTCAGCGGCTTTAATCAAGGACCGAATGGCCGTGGGGGCGGTGTAGAAAATAGTGCATTTGTGGCGTTCAATCATTTGCCAAAAGCGCCCGGCGTTGGGGTAGGTAGGAACGCCTTCAAAAATAATTTGAGTTGCGCCTGCGGCTAAGGGGCCGTATGCGACATAAGTGTGGCCGGTAATCCAACCAATATCGGCCGTACACCAGAACACGTCTTCGGGCTTTAAGTCAAAAGTCCAATCCATGGTCAACTTGGCCCAGAGCAAGTAGCCGCCCGTCGAGTGTTGTACGCCCTTGGGTTTGCCGGTGGAGCCGGAGGTGTAAAGAATAAACAGCGGATGCTCTGCGCCTACCGCTACCGGGGCGCACACGCTGCTTTGGCCTTCAAGCGCTTGGGTGAACGTTTTGTCACGCCCGGCAACCATCGCGCAGGCTGTGGCAGTGCGTTGGTAAACGTACACCGACTTGATAGATTCGCAGCCGCCTAAGGCCAGGCCTTCGTCCACGATCGCTTTCAGGGGCAGCTCTTTGCCGCCGCGCATCTGAAAGTTAGACGTAATCACTGCGACCGCGCCTGCGTCAATGATGCGCTCTTGCAAGGCTTTGGCGGAGAAGCCGCCAAAAACTACGCTGTGGGTTGCGCCAATTCGGGCGCAGGCTTGCATTGCGATCACGCCTTCCAGCGTCATAGGCATGTAGATCAGCACCCGATCGCCCTTTTGAATGCCATCGGCTTTCAAAGCGTTGGCGAATTGGCTGACCCGGGCGAGCAGCTCTTTGTAGGTGGTTTTAGTAACGGTTCCGTCGTCGGCTTCAAAAATAACGGCGGTTTTGTTTTCTGTGGGCGTGCCCATGTGCTTGTCCAAGCAGTTGGCCGAAGCGTTGAGCTCGCCGTCGTCAAACCATTGGTAGAAAGGCGCTTTGGATTCATCCAACGTTCGGGTAAACGGTTTGTTCCAAACGACGTTTTCACGCGCCAACCGGGCCCAAAAACCTTCAAAGTCTTTTTCAGCTTCTGCACACAGCGCGTTATAGCCCTCCATGCCGGAAATGCGTGCGGCTTTGACGGTCGCCTCGCTGGGGTGAAATACACGGTTTTCAACCAAAACCGATTCAATGGCAGATGATGCAGAACTCACGGGGTTATCTCCTCATTATTAAAAAACTATCCTGAAATGTCGTTTCTTGCACTTACATGCCACTGACTGTGGGCTTAGGTAAACTCATCGTACTGTTTTTTTCCTCTTTAAGGCTTTCAGCACCATGTCCACCATTCGTCAAGCCGACCTCATTGAATCCGTTGCTGCTGCTTTGCAATACATCAGCTATTACCACCCCGCTGACTATATTGCCCACTTAGCCCGCGCTTATGAACGCGAGCAAAGCCCCGCGGCCAAAGACGCGATTGCCCAAATTTTGACGAACAGCAAAATGAGCGCCACCGGGCACCGCCCCATTTGCCAAGACACCGGCATCGTCAATGTATTTCTCAAAGTGGGCATGGACGTCCGGTGGGAAGGTTTCTCTGGTAGTTTGGATGAGGCCATTAACGAAGGCGTTCGCCAGGCTTACAACCACCCTGACAACACGCTGCGTGCCAGCGTTGTCGCTGACCCGGAGTTTTTGCGAAAAAACACCAAGGACAATACCCCAGCCGTCATCTTTACGGAGATTATTCCAGGCAACACCGTTGAAGTCACCGTGGCCGCCAAGGGCGGCGGCTCTGAGAACAAAAGCAAAATGATCATGCTCAACCCGGGTGACTCGGTGGTGGACTGGGTCCTCAAGACCGTCCCCACGATGGGCGCGGGGTGGTGTCCCCCGGGCATGTTGGGTATCGGCATTGGAGGCACGGCAGAGAAGGCTGTCCTTATGGCGAAAGAAAGTTTGATGGACGACATTGATATGTACGAACTTCAAGCCAAGTCATCCTCCGGCAAGGCTTTAACCCAAACCGAGGAGCTCCGCTTAGAGCTGTTTGACAAAGTCAATGCCTTGGGCATAGGCGCACAAGGTTTGGGCGGCCTCACTACAGTGTTAGACGTCAAAATTAAGATGTACCCCACCCACGCGGCTAGCAAACCGGTGGCGATGATTCCGAACTGTGCCGCCACCCGGCACGCCCACTTTGTCTTGGACGGCAGCGGGCCCACTTACCTTACTCCCCCTTCTTTGGATTTATGGCCCTCGGTGAATTGGGCCCCTGACTATGTCCAAAGTAAAAAGGTGGACCTCAATACCTTGACCAAGGCCGAAGTCGCCAGCTGGACGCCAGGCCAGACGCTTTTGTTGAACGGAAAAATGCTGACCGGTCGGGACGCCGCCCACAAACGGATTCAAGCCATGCTGGCAAAAGGTGAGCCCCTCCCCGTTGACTTTACGAACCGGGTGATTTACTACGTTGGGCCGGTTGATCCCGTCGGAGACGAAGCTGTGGGGCCTGCAGGCCCGACGACCGCCACCCGCATGGATGGATTTACCGAAATGATGCTCAGCCAAACCGGGCTGATCTCCATGGTAGGCAAAGCGGAGCGCGGCCC
>QYPA01000174.1 GCA_007279715.1 Comamonadaceae bacterium
AGTTGGCGATTGAAGATGCGATTGAACTCACACGCCAGTTCAAAGAGATTGGTGATTCTCCAGAAAATATTCCCTTGGTGTTAGAGCGTTACCAAGCCTTGCGCCATGTCGATGTTTTGCGCTTACAAAATGCGGCTTGGAACGCCATGGAATGGTTTGAGGTGTGTGGAGAGCGCTATTGCGACCAACTCCAGGCGCCGCAGTTCATGTACTCCATGTTGACACGCAGCCAACGCATTAGCCATGAAAATTTACGGCTTCGGGATCCGAAGTGGCTGGCTGGCTTTGAATCTTGGTTTGCAACAAACGCAGGGCAAGCACCCGCCCTCGGACAAAGCGCACCGCCGCCGATGTTCACACCCTACACGGTACGCGGTCTGACCCTCAAAAATCGCATTGTCGTTTCGCCGATGGCGCAGTATTCGGCTGTGGATGGCGTTGTGGGGGACTACCACTTGGTTCACCTCGGCGCTCGCGCGATGGGCGGCGCAGCGATGGTGTTTGCGGAGATGACTTGCGTGAGCGCCCACGGGCGAATTACCCCGGGCTGTCCTGGAATGTACACCCCAGAGCACACCGCAGCATGGAAGCGCATTGTCGATTGGGTGCATACCCAAAGCGACGCAAAATTTGCAATGCAAATAGGACACGCCGGTGCCAAAGCGTCAACCCGCTTGGCATGGGAGGGCATCGACAAGCCGCTCGAATCGGGCAACTGGCCTTTGGTTTCTGCCTCAGAGCAACAGTACTTGCCCGGAGTAAGTCAGATTGCAAAAGCCATGACGCGGTCTGAGATGGACACGGTTTGCCAAGAATTTGTTGCCAGCACACACGCTGCAGCCCTTGCCGGCGTGGACTGGTTGGAGCTGCATTGCGCTCACGGTTATTTGCTATCGAGTTTTATTTCGCCGTTGACCAATCAGCGCACTGATGCCTATGGTGGAAGCTTAGACAACCGCTTGCGCTTTCCGCTGGAAGTCTTTGCAGCGGTTCGGGCGGCCTGGCCCAGCGAGCGCCCGATGTCTGCTCGGATTTCAGCGAACGATTGGGTCGAAGGCGGTATCACTCCCTCCGATGCGGTGGCGATTGCCCGGGCTTTCAAAAAGGCGGGGGCCGACATGATCGACTGCTCCTCCGGGCAAGTCAGTAAAAAAGAGAAACCGGTTTTTGGGCGCATGTTCCAAACCCCGTTTGCCGATCGCATTCGCCAAGAGGCCGGGATTGCGACGATTGCAGTGGGCGCGATCAGCGAGGCAGACCATGTCAACAGTATCATTTCTGCTGGTCGTGCGGATTTGTGCGCAGTCGCTCGCCCCCATCTGGCAAACCCCGCTTGGACGCTGACCGAAGCCGCAAAAATTGGGTACACCCCTATCGCTTGGCCCAAGCAGTACATCTCAGGAAAATCACAAATGGAATCGTTATTCCAACGCGAAAAAGCCCAAGCCGCTCTCGCAGCACAAAGTTAAAGCCATGCGCATTGACCAAAGCAGAAACCTATTGAATGAGGCCGACGAGTTGGGCCACGAAGCCCGCTCGGACCTGGGCGACCACGCAGCGCTCAAGCTCTGGTTGCGCATGTTAGCTTGTAGCACCCAAATTGAGGATGAAATCCGCAAGCGCTTGCGCTTGCGGTTTGATATTTCATTGCCCCGTTTTGACTATATGGCGCAGCTGTACCGCCAACCTGAGGGACTCAAAATGAGTGAGCTGTCGCGCTTTTTGATGGTGACCGGCGGCAACGTCACCGGAGTCACCGATGAACTCGTACGCGAAGGCATGGTGACACGCACGAACAGTGTCAGCGATCGACGTTCCTGGATCGTCTGCTTAACGGCGCAGGGGCACGCTGCGTTCAAAGCGATGGCCGAGGAACACGAGCAATGGATTTTGGAGTTTTTCTCTGGAATGGACGCCAGTACCGTCCAAACCCTCTACAACCAGTTGGGCAAACTCCGCGTTCAATTGGTGAGGCAACAAGAACCGCAAACCAAGGACCGCCCATGAGCGCACCTGTTAACAGCCTCGCTGCAACCAAGAACTTAGACCACGCCTTGGCTGCGGGCAACCAGCATATGCTCGCCCCTTATGCAGCACAGCATTTTCTTTGGTCTTGTCAGGATGGCGTTGGAAGCATCACACTGAACCGACCCGAGCGAAAAAATCCGCTGACGTTCGATTCCTATGTGGAACTGCGCGACCTCTTTGGTCGTTTGAAATATGCCAAAGACGTGCACGCCATCGTCATCAGCGGCGCGGGTGATAACTTTTGTTCGGGTGGCGATGTGCATGAAATTATTGGTCCGCTGATTCATTTGCCTGCCCCTGAATTGTTGATGTTCACCCGCATGACGGGAGACCTTGTCAAAGCGATGCGCAGTTGCCCCCAACCCATCATTGCCGCAGTCGATGGCGTATGCGCTGGCGCGGGCGCCATCATGGCGATGGCGTCTGATATGCGCTTGGGAACTGTGCGTAGCAAAACTGCATTCTTATTTAATCGCGTGGGGTTGGCAGGCTGCGATATGGGCGCTTGCGCCATCTTGCCGCGCATCATTGGCCAAGGCCGGGCCAGCGAGTGGCTTTTCACAGGCCGATCGATTGGCGGTGAAGAGGCTGAACGCAGTGGGTTCTTCAACCGCTTATGTGAGCCCACAGCGCTTACTTCGGACGCTCAAAAGTTAGCGCATGAATTCGCCACAGGCCCCACTTTTGCAAACGGCATGACCAAAACCATGCTGCACCAAGAGTGGTCTATGTCTATCGACCAAGCGATAGAAGCCGAGGCCCAAGCGCAGGCGATTTGTATGCTGACCCAAGACTACCAACGGGCGTATGACGCTTTTGTTGTGAAGCAGCGTCCTGTGTTTCAGGGTAACTGAATAAGGCATGCCATGAGTGATACCCAATACCTGGATTGGCCCTTTTTTAATCCGCAACACGCGCAGCTTGCGCGGGATCTTGATCAATGGGCCTGCGCCCACATTTCCCAAACCCATAGCCATGATGTCGATGCAGAGTGCAAATCGCTGGTACGTAGTTTGGGACAAGCGGGTTGGTTGACATACGCCATCGCAGGCCTGGCCCATGGTGCAGCCTCAAACGTCATGGACACACGCAGTATTTGCATCATCCGTGAAACACTCGCTCGGCACTCCGGCTTAGCGGACTTTGCATTTGCTATGCAGGGCTTGGGCTCAGGCGCAATTAGTTTGGCGGGAAGCCCTGAGCAACAAGAGCGCTACCTCGCAAAGGTGGCGCATGGCGATGCCATTGCAGCCTTTGCTTTAAGTGAACCCGAGGCCGGCTCAGACGTGGCAGCGATGCAATGCAGCGCCAAAGTAGAAGACGGTTATGCGGTTCTCAACGGCTGTAAAACCTGGATTTCTAACGGAGGCATTGCTGATTTTTACGTTGTTTTTGCCCGCAGCGGCGAAGCACCAGGTGCCCGTGGAATCAGCGCGTTTATTGTGGATGCCGATACGCCGGGCTTATCGATTGCGGAGCGCATTGAGGTGATTGCGCCTCACCCCTTAGCGACCTTGCGTTTTACAGACTGCCGCGTTCCTTTGAGCCAACGCATTGGCGCTCCAGGCGAAGGTTTTAAAGTGGCCATGCGAACCTTAGACGTGTTTCGAACCTCGGTTGCCGCAGCTTCCTTGGGCTTTGCACGCCGAGCTTTTGACGAGGCGTTGCAACGGGCAACCAGCCGCAAGATGTTCAACCAAACCTTGGCGGACTTTCAATTGACGCAAGCCAAATTAGCGCAGATGGCAACCACCATTGATGCCAGCGCGTTGTTGACGTACCGCGCAGCGTGGTTGCGCGACCAAGGTAAATCCGTCACCAAAGAAGCAGCCATGGCCAAGATGACCGCCACCGAAGGCGCTCAACAGGTGATTGACGCTGCGGTACAAATTTGGGGTGGCATGGGCGTCGTGAGCGGTCACATCGTAGAACGTTTGTACCGCGAAATTCGATCACTTCGAATTTACGAAGGCGCCACCGAAGTCCAGCAGCTCATCATCGCCCGTGAACTTTTAAAAGACACGCCATGACCACCGCCCACACCGACCACTTCGCACGCAACCACTTGCCGCCGAGCGATCAGCAACCGGTGTATCTGTTTGATTTGCCAGAGTTGCGATTTCCTGAACAGTTGAACTGTGCGACCGAATTATTGGATCGTCATATCGACAATGGGCAAGGCGATCGCTTGTGTATTCGTTCGCCCAAAGTCAGTTGGACGTATGCCGAACTTTTTGACAAAGCCAACCGCATCGCCAACGTCCTGGTGCATTCCATGGGCGTCGTCCCCGGCAACCGCGTGTTGTTGCACGGGCCCAATAATCCGATGATGGTGGCGTGCTGGTTTGCCATCGTGAAGGTCGGTGCGATTGCAGTCGCCACCATGCCGTTGCTGCGCGCCAAAGAGCTCAAAGCCGTGATAGACAAGGCTGAGATTTGTCACGCCTTGTGCGACGCCAGCCTAAGCGCAGAGATGCGCAATGCTGCGATGCAATGCCCCACGCTGAAAAGCATACAACACTACAACTACGAAGGCCCCGACAGTCTCGAAGCCGCCATGGAGCGGCAATCCGGCGTTTTTCCTAACGCCAATACGGCTGCCGATGACACCTGCATCATTGCCTTTACCTCCGGAACCACTGGCATCCCTAAGGCCACCATGCACTTTCACCGTGATGTGATGGCGGTGTGCGCTTGTTGGTCTCACCACGTCTTACGACCCAGCGCTGACGACGTTTTCATGGGCAGCCCGCCGCTTGCATTTACGTTTGGCTTAGGAGGCTTGGTGTTGTTTCCCATGTCGGTGGGCGCATCGACTGTCTTACTGGAAAAAGCGGGCCCGCCGCAGTTGCTAGACGCCATTGAAGAATATGGCGCCACGGTTCTTTTTACAGCGCCCACCACCTACAGAACGCTAGCGCCGCGTGGCGTTGATTTACGAAAAACTGGCTTAAAACACTGCATCTCTGCCGGTGAAGCACTACCCGCCTCTACCCGAACGTTGTGGCGTGATGCAACCGGGATCGAACTCATCGATGGTATTGGTGCGACAGAAATGCTGCACATCTTTATTTCAGCGGACGCCGTGCACGCAAAACCGGGGGCAACCGGAACGGTGGTACCCGGGTACCAAGCCTGCATCATGGATGATGACGGTAACACCCTGCCTGCTGGTCAGGTTGGCAAACTCGCCGTTCGAGGTCCTACGGGCTGCCGGTATTTGGCCGACGAGCGACAAAAAACCTATGTGCGCTTCGGTTGGAACTTTACCGGCGACACCTATTTAATGGATGACGATGGCTACTTTTTTTACCAAGCCCGCACTGACGACATGATTGTGTCCGCCGGGTACAACATCGCAGGCCCCGAAGTTGAAGAGGCCTTGATGCTCCATCCTGCGGTGGCCGAATGTGCAGTCATTGGCAGCGCAGACGAAGAACGTGGCCAGATTGTGCACGCCTATGTCGCCCTGCGACCTGGCCACGCTGGCGACAGCCTCATGACAAAACAGCTACAAGATTTTGTGAAGGCACAGATCGCTCCCTACAAATACCCCAGAGCCATCACATTTGTCGCCGCCCTTCCCCGAACTCAGACCGGTAAACTGCAACGCTTTAAGCTTCGCGAAACCTTGTAGTACCCTGAACGATCACCCCGTGCCCTGAACCGAAACTTTCCCGCATTTCAACCCGAAAGGAAATTAAAAATGAAACCTCATCACACACCAAAATTGCGGACCTTGCTGGCAACAGCCTTGGCTGTGACGGCCTTGGCCGCGGCAGCGCAATCTACCGAGCCCGTCAAGATTGGCTTGCTGAGCACCATGTCTGGCCCCGGTGCAGGTTTGGGAATTGATATTCGCGATGGGTTTCAACTCGCCGTCAAACTTGGGGGTGGAAAGCTCGGTGGGCGTCCTGCCGAAATCATCATTGCCGACGACCAAGCCAGCCCTGACGTAGGCCGCCAAACCGCAGACCGCTTGGTTAAGCGCGACAAAGTGGACTTTATGACAGGCGTTGTATTTTCTAACGTGATGTTGGCAGTGGGCGCACCTACATTCCAATCCAAAACGTTTTATGTCAGCGCAAACGCAGGTCCCTCGCAATACGCGGGCGAGCAATGCAACCCATACTTTTTTAGCGCGTCATGGCAAAACGACAACCTGCACGAAGCGGTAGGTAAAACGGTGATGGACAAGGGCTACAAAAAAGTAGCACTCATTGCGCCTAACTACCCCGCAGGCAAAGACGCCCTCACTGGATTTAAGCGTTTTTACAAAGGCGAGATTGCCTCCGAAACCTATACCCAACTCACCCAATTGGACTACGGCGCTGAATTGTCCCAATTACGCGCCAGCAAACCTGATGCGGTTTACATCTTCTTGCCCGGCGGTTTGGGCATTAACTTCATCAAACAATTTGTGGGAGCTGGCTTATCCAAAGACATGACGCTTTTTGGCCCAGGCTTCTCCGGTGACGAAGACGTCATCAAGGCGGTCGGTGAACCCATGCTCGGAATGTTCAATACCTCTCAATGGGCGCATGACTTGGACAATGCAGCGAACAAAAAATTTGTCGCCGCATTTGAAAAAGAATTTGGTCGCTTACCCTCTTTGTACGCAGCCCAAGGCTACGACGCGGCCAAACTGATTGATGCCGCTGTTCGCGACAGCAAGGGCAAATTAGAAGACAAAGCAGCCGTTCGCAAAGCGCTTGAAGCCGCTAAGTTTGACTCGGTGCGCGGCGCCTTCAAATTCAACATCAACCACTACCCCATTCAAGACTACTACTTGCGCGTCATCACCAAAAACGCCAAAGGTCAAGTCACGAACCGCACGATTGGAACCGTCTTTAAAAACCACGCAGACGCCTACGCTGGCAGCTGCAAGATGCCAAGTTAATCAAAAAAGACTCGCCAGGGAGGCGGTTTGAACCGATGAATGCGATTTTGATTTTGGAGCAGATGCTCAACGGCTTGCAAATGGGCTTGATGCTTTTTTTGCTTGCCGCTGGGTTGACGCTGGTGTTTGGCATCATGGACATGATCAACCTCGCCCACGGTTC
>QYPA01000171.1 GCA_007279715.1 Comamonadaceae bacterium
AGCTTAATTTAGGGCTCTCGAGGGATGGTTATATTTCGTTCGCGGGAGCTGGTGCCGTCCATCAACGCAGGCACTTTGTCAATCTGCGGCAAGTACCAACATTCAACCGTTCAGACAATGTGGCGCGTGTTTGACGATTAATCATCATTGAAGTTATAACGCGAGGAGTTAAAGTTTCTATGTTTAATTATGGATTGATACGTCGAATGCCATGCCGCACATGATAACATCAAGCGAGTCCAAGTGCCCGGGAATACGTCAGCATCCTGCCTTTGTAAGCATCTATGTCGCCATGGCTTGGGCGGTCGATTTTTTCTTCAACTAAGGAAAATCCAAGCGCGGTCATGTTGCGGTGAAAGTGGGCCCGGTTGCCTCGGTTGGGGTCTACCACCCACACTTCTGAACTTGCAGCGGCGTGGCTTTCAATGAAGTCTGCGAGTGCGCCTCCCTCATCGCGTTCGTACAAAATATCACTGCCAATAATCAGTTCAAATCGGCCGCTGACGTCTGCGTCCAGACTCGGTGCTGGCGCAGCCACCGATGCGTCATCTTCAAATGGCAGACGGCCCCAGTGGCCATGGCGGTACTTCAAGGGAGGCAGGCCATTGAGTCGCACGTTTTCTGCTAAAAATTCACCCGCTAGGGGGTGGCAGTCGCTGGCGGTCATATCTGCACCTCGGCGATGCCCCACCAAGCTAGAGAGAGCCAAGCCGCAGCCGATTTCTAAGATGCGCTCAGTTGCGACAACAGGTCTTTGGGCCATGCGCTCGGCTAGTCGGGTTCCCGAAGGCCAAAGCAATCCAAACAAAGGCCATGTGGCCGATGAAATCCCGATACGCAGCGCAAGCTCTAAGGGGTCATAAAACTGCTGCTTGTCCTGCAGCGATCGGATCACCATGTTGGAGACGCCCTGCACCGCAATACTTTCTTGCTTGGTCAGATAGCCCAAGGGTGCGGGGTTCATGGAGGCCTTTGGAGTGAAGCCCCATTAAGCGCCTTTTTTGGCGCATATTTCAGCCGTTATTTTGTTTTACGAATAAATTTAACGATGTGCTCAGCGACTTCGCTGCCTTTGTCTTCTTGCAAAAAATGCGACGCGCCACGGATTTTGGTGTGGGGTTGGCCTTGGGCACCAGGCACCAGTTTTTGCCACATGACCTCACCCCCTTTGGTGATGGGGTCACGGGTACTAAACAAAGTGAGAAAGGGTTTGTTCCACTTTTTAAACACTTCCCACGCGGCTTCATTGTTTGCCCGCTCTGGATCGGTGGGCGTGGTTGGTACAAATCCAGGAAAAACGCGAGCGCCAACGCGGTACTTGGCCTCAGGAAATGGCGCGTCGTACGCAGCTACTTCATGAAGAGTCAAGCCATTAGTGCAACCCGCTTTCACGATTTTTCCAATTGGAAACCACGGACTAAAACGGGCGAACGCACGCCATACATTGAATGCAAACGGGACCGGGGTGGTACCGGTGGGCAGACCTCCGTTGGCTAACACAACCCGGTCAAAACGCTCTGGCATTTCAGCCACCACACGCAAGCCCACCAAGGAGCCCCAGTCTTGGCCAAAAAAGGTCATATGCTCAAACTGGTTGGCTTCCACCCATGCTTTCATCCACTGCACATGGTTGAAGTACGAGTAATCTTTGGCATGGGCGGGTTTGTCAGAGCGCCCAAAACCCGCCAAATCGGGGGCAATCACACGCAAGCCCGCGCTCACGAGCACGGGAATCATCTTGCGGTACAAGTAAGACCAGGCGGGCTCACCGTGCATCAACAACACGATGGGTCCATCGCGCGGACCTTCATCTACATGGGCAATACGCAAACCACCGAGCTCGGTGTAGTGCGCTGCGAAAGGATAGTCGGGAAGGTTAAAGAAACATTCTTCCGGGGTGCGAAGAACTTCAGAAATAAGCGGAAGTGCCACCATGCAAACAAACTCCAAAAAACTTGAACATGAATCTCTTCAGTGTAACTGCCTCACATACAGTGGTGTATGTTGCATTAGGCTAAAAATTCTCGGAGGACGCGGTTGACTTCAATGGCGTGGGTGCGAGCCAGCCAATGGCTTGCGCCGCTTATGCGGTGAATGCGCAAATCAGAAACCCATTGGTTCAAGCCGTCTAACAAAACGGGGCGTAGCGCGGTGTCTGCTTCGCCCCAAATCACTTGGGTCGGGACCTTGACCTTGAAGTTTTCCGCTTGGGTTTGTAACTGCGCAGCCAAAGCGGCCATGAGACCGTTCTGTTCTGGCACGTCTGGGTCATCCGGATGCAAGGGGGACGCGCGGTAGTAGTTGCATCCGCCGGTAAGCCCTTTGCTCCAACACGCTCTGTAGGCGGCCAAGTCTTCTGGGGTTTGGATATCGGCCATGGCGCACAGAAGTTGAAACTGATTTTTAGCAAGCGCGTCTTCGCTGCCGGGTTTGCGCAACCAGTTCATGTACAAGCTCGCCGCAATTTGTTCAGGATCATGCGCCAAGGCATGGGCGAAAGCCAGCGTGTGGGGGGAGTTGAGGATGGCAAATTTTTTCAATAGCTGCGGATGTTGTGCCGCCAAACTCCATGCCACCGCCCCGCCCCAGTCGTGGGCGATGAGGGCATGGACCGGCGCACCCAAGGCTTGGATCACCGCGCACACATCTGCCAAAATTTTGCTTGGTTTGTACGCGTCTAGTTGCGCAGGCTGCGAAGACAAATTAAAACCGCGCAAATCTATCGCAACACAGCGGTAGTCGCGCCCTAAATCCGACAACTGCTCACGCCAGGCGTACCAAAACTCAGGAAACCCATGAATGAATAACAGGACGGGCGCATTCAAGGGGCCTGTGACTTTGGCGTGTATTTTGATACCAAGCTGGGTATCAAAATACACCGACTCATATAGAGCGTCTGTCATCCATTTATTTTTTAGTGCGCTCATACAGCGGCATCACTTGGGGAAGACTGGCCTCCATATCTGCAATTCGCGAGCTGCTTGAGGGATGGGTAGAGAGCCATTGCGGCGGTGCGCCTTTATTTGCCGCCGCCATTTTTTGCCATAGGGTAACCCCTGCGCGGGGATCGAAACCGGCACGAGCGGCCAATTCCATACCGACCAAATCGGCTTCTGATTCGTCTTCGCGGCCAAACTTCAAGTTCAGTAAATTCGCCCCGCCTTGTGCGACTGCGTCCGCCAGATTCGGGTCGATCCCCAGCCAGCTCGAGGCCAATAAGCCGCCCAAACGCGCCAAGCCTTGGGTGGCTGTGCTTTTGCCCATGCGCTCACGGGCGTGCTCGCGCAGGGCGTGGGCCATTTCATGGCCCATGACAACGGCAATCTCATCGTCGCTCAGATTGAGTGTTTTGATGATTCCGGTGTAGAAAACAATTTTCCCCCCGGGCATGCAATAGGCGTTGATTTGGTTGGAGCCAATGAGATTAATTTCCCACTTCCATTGGCTCACGCGCGGGTTCCATTCATTGGCGAAAGGAATAATTTTTTGAGCAATCTCACGCAGTCTTTTCAGCTGGGCGTTATCAGCGGGCGCTAAGGCTTGCTGCTTGGCTGCCTCGGCCAGAGTTTCGCGGTATTGCAAAGCCGCTTGGCGCTCGACCTGGTCTGCGGGTACCAGTTTGCTAAAGCCTGACGCCTCGCCCACCTGCACCCCTTCACGGGCCGCTGCGTTTGGGGCCCACACCGCAAAAGCGGCCACGGCAATGGTCACGGCACGGGCAAGCCCCGTCATGTTTTTTAAAGCTTTTAAATGAAACATCCGATTCTTCCTATCCATTATTATTGCCCGCATGCAAGCCCCGCAAAACAACCCTAACGCCTCACCCACTTCTGCGCCCAAGCTGGCTTGGACCCAAACCCTCAAAGTCTACTTGGAGCCGGCCTCTTTGCGCATGCTCTCCTTGGGTTTCTCGGCAGGTCTTCCCTTGCTTTTGGTTTTGGGAACTTTGAGTTTTTGGCTGCGAGAAGCTGGCATTGACCGTACCACGATTGGATTTTTAAGCTGGGTGGGTTTGGCTTATGGCTTTAAGTGGGTGTGGTCTCCTTTGGTCGACCGCATGCCTATTCCTTGGCTGACCCGAACTTTAGGGCGCAGGCGGAGCTGGCTCCTGGCCTCGCAGGCCGTCATCATGGTGGCCTTGGTCAGCATGGCGATGACCGATCCGCAACAGTCGCTTGCCCCCGTGGTGTGGTGTGCGATTGCGGTGGCTTTTGGTTCTGCCACCCAAGACATTGCGCTTGATGCGTTTCGCATTGAATCGGCCGACACCGAACACCAAGCCGCCTTGGCTGCCACTTACCAAACCGGTTACCGATTAGCCATGATTTGGGCCGGCGCCGGCACCCTTTGGATTGCCGCGCGCGCCGAGGTGCCAATTGCAGCTGCTAGCGCAGGCTTGCAATATCAGCACGGGGCATGGAAATTTGCATACCTAGTAATGGCCGCGTCAATGCTCATAGGAATGTTCACTGTTATTTTCACAAAAGAACCTATTAGTAGAGAATTACTTACTGAAAACGCTGACATTGAAGCGTCTAGAAATCTATTTATTGAATTTGGGATACCTTTGTGGGGCTTACTCTTGGCGCCCATATTTCCAGCAGTGATCCTCATAGGTATGAACTGGCTTTTCTTTTTTTCTGTAATGTTATTGCAGAACGGCCTAGTTCCATTCTTTTTTGCGCTTATGTCAATCACTCTTTACTATGGTTTGATGAGAGTAACCATTAAGTTCAATCTCCGAGTGCCCATACCCGCCTTTTCGGCGCGATTCTTTGCTTGGATTGAATCCGCTTTTTTCAAACCCATTGCCGACTTCGTGCGGCGCTACCGCAAGCAGGCGATTATCATCCTTGCCCTGATCGCCACTTACCGTATCAGTGATGTGGTGATGGGGATCATGGCCAACCCGTTTTACGTCGATATGGGCTTTAGCAAAGATGAGGTTGCTGCAGTCACCAAGGTGTACGGCGTAGCGATGACTTTGGTGGGTGCCTTTGTCGGTGGCGTCTTGTCTTTGCGCATGGGCGTGATGCGGGTGTTGATGCTCGGCGCGATTTTGAGCGCCGCCAGCAATTTGTTGTTTGCATGGCTGAGTACCCGTGGGCATGACGTGACGGCGTTGGTGTGGGTCGTCTCCGCTGACAACTTGGCAGGCGGTATTGCTTCCTCTGCTTTTATTGCCTACCTGTCTTCTCTCACCAACGTACAGTACTCTGCGACGCAATACGCACTCTTTAGCTCCATGATGCTGCTACTACCTAAATTTGTCGCAGGGTTTTCAGGGAAATACGTAGACGCTTTTGGTTATGCTGACTTCTTTACCAGCACTGCTTTGCTTGGAGTTCCGGTTTTGATCTTGGTGGCCTTGGCATCGCGTACCAAAACCAGGTAGAAGGTTTACCAAACTTTACCGTCGCTTTAGCTCTGCGCCATCTCTATTCACACCAAGAAGACTAGACTGAGCGCCATGAGCCAACACCTTTTGATGATTGAAGACGATTCCAGACTCGCCGCCATGGTGGCTGAGTATTTGGAACAAAACGGTTTTCGCGTTTCGCGGGCTGCCGACGGCCACAGTGGGTTGGCGCATTTGCGCTCTGAAGGCTCCGGCTCCGGCATTGATTTGGTAATTTTGGACTTGATGCTGCCCGATATCGATGGGCTTGAAGTTTGCCGCTCCATTCGCGCCTTAGCCAGCAGCGCAGGCCAAACACCCGTTTTAATGCTGACAGCCAAAGGCGACCCGATGGACCGGATCATTGGCCTAGAAATTGGCGCTGATGATTATTTACCAAAGCCTTTTGAGCCACGTGAATTACTCGCGCGTATTCGAGCGATTTTGCGACGCAAATCGGAACCAGCCCTACTCGCGGGTAACCAAAAAGAGCTTCGCTTTGGTTCGCTCGTCATCGACCGGGATGCCCGAACCGTTGCTGTTGGCGACACGGTTTGCGACCTGACTTCCTACCAGTTTGACTTGCTGGTGGCCTTGGCAGAACGGGCTGGGCGCGTGCTCACGCGCGACCAAATCATGGAGGCCGTTCGTGGCCGCGAGCTAGAAGCGTTTGACCGCTCAATAGATGTACACATGGGGCGCATTCGCGCTGCCATTGAAGTCGATGCCAAATCCCCCAAGCGCATATTGACAGTACGCGGCGTGGGTTACGTTTTTGCGCGTCAACAAGATTAATTTCGCGCCGATGTTTCAAAAGCTTTACGTTCGGATTTGGCTGGCTGTGGTCTTGGCCGTAGCAGTGCTTACTTTTTTGGTTGGCATGGCTTGGCGCATGGCCGCTGACCCACCGCTGCGCGATGTGGTTGTTCGCAACGCCCAAGGGGAAATTATTGGGACAGGAAAATCAGATCATCCCTTTCGCGGTCCTAAGCACCACCAAAAGGAAGCAGAGCGCGAGCACGACGAGCCGCGTCACCATGAAACACGCGACTCAGACTCAGAGTCCGTGGGACAGTTTGGGCGCGGCCCTGAATTTACTGTGCAGCTTCAAGACGGCCAAATCGTTCACTTGCACTTGCCCCGCCCACCGCGTACGGGTCTGGCTGCCCCCTTTGGTTTTTTTTGGACGCTCGGCTTGGTCGCAGTGGCTGTCGCTTTGGCCACCTACCCCATCGTGCGCCGCCTTACCCGCAAGTTGGAAACCTTGCAAAGCAGCATGCAACGCTGGGGCAATGGCGAATTGAATGTCCGAGCGCCTATCACGGGTAACGATGAAGTGGGTTTGCTTGCACAGCGATTTAACGCTGCGGCTGAGCATATTGAAAATTTAGTGAAGGCGCGTGACGCTTTACTGGCTTCACAAAAATCTCTTTTAGCCAATGCCTCGCACGAACTGCGCTCCCCGCTGACACGCATTCGCATGGGACTCGAACTCATGGGCGAAGGATCCAACACGAGCACCGCACAACGGCGACTTGAAATTGAACGCAACCTGGCTGAGTTAGACCAACTGATCGATGAGATTTTGCTAGCAAGTCGGCTTGATGCCCAAGAATCTGATTTAGGGTTGGTTGAGTCGGTTGACTTGGTCGGCTTGGCCGCTGAGGAATGCGCCCGCACGTCCGCACACCTCGAAACCCAAGCAGCAAGCGTGGTGGTTCCTGGCGTTAGCAAGCTACTGCGTCGCGCGGTACGCAACCTGCTGGAAAACGCACGACGCTACGGCGCAGGCGATGTCAGTTTGTTGCTGCATCAAGAGAATGGCTTTGCCGTGATTCAAGTGAACGACCAAGGCCCCGGAGTACCTGAGGCCTTACAAACCCGAATTTTTGAGCCGTTTTACCGCTTACCTGGCGCATCAGAACACGATGGCGGCGTCGGTCTAGGCTTGGCGTTGGTGCAGTCGATTGCCCTTCGTCACGGCGGAAGCGTGACCTGCCACAACCGTGATGTTGGGGGAGCTAGCTTTGTATTGCGACTCCCTTTGGTTTGAACACCAACCATCAGCCATCCATGGCGGTCGGTTTTTATCCTCAGTATTTACTCTGAACTCGTCTGCTAAATGAAAGCAGAAATTTTTTGCAATCCTGCAAAACAGTCACATATTTCAACTATCATTGAAATATGGAAGATAAATTCGTCATCACCGCCCTAGCCGCATTGGCCCAACCTCACCGGCTTCAGATTTTTCGCGCCTTGGTTGTCAAAGGCAATGAAGGCCTAACGCCTGCTTTGATCGCACAAGCGCTAGGAATCGCAGCCAATGCCCTCTCATTTCATTTGAAAGAGTTGATGCACGCCGACCTGATTTCTCA
>QYPA01000071.1 GCA_007279715.1 Comamonadaceae bacterium
GCCCATCACAATCGCGTCGGCAGCGTCTAAGGCAGCCCAGTCGGATTCGGTGATATTTCCCTCGGCATCAATCGCGATGAGTTGGGCGTTGGCACCCTCTGCGACCGATTGCGCAATGCGTTGGGTGTGGCCGTAGCCAGAATGATAAATAACAACTGATTTGGTCATGAAAACTCCAAGTAAAAATGAGGGTGGATTAGGTTTAATTAAGATTTGCGAGCGTCAAGGCTGATGCTGCCAGCGCCAAATGCGGTGAGCGCGAGTAAGCCGCCGGCAATTGCGATGTTCTTCATGAACATGATTTGTTGCATCTGCATGGCTTCAGGCGCGACGTTCCAAAACGCATGGAAAAACACACCGGCAACCACCGTAAAAAGTGCCATCAGCAACGCAGCCCAACGGGTATGAAAACCGAGCAAGAGGGCCAACGCACCGCCCACTTCAACGACCACGGCGATCGCTGCGCCGAGTTCAGGCATGGGCAAGCCGACTGAACCGATGTAGCCGACGGTTCCAGCGAAGCCCGCAATTTTGGAGATGCCTGCAGGTAAAAACAGCGCAGCCATCAAGACGCGGGCGATCAGGGCAAACAGGTTTTGGGATTTATCAAACATAGTTATCTTTCTTCAAGGGTTAAAAATTAAGGGGCCAGATCAAAGACCAAGACTTCGGCGTATTGGCCTTGTGAAAAAGTAAGTTGGGTTTCATCTTCAATCAACAAAGCGTCACCGGCTGTGATCGCTAGGCCATTGACACTCAGCGCGCCACGCAAAACTTGGACATACGCTTTGCGGTGGGCATCAAGGGGAAGACTTGCGGTTTGGTCGGTAGCAAATAAACCGCTGTACATACGGGCATCAGCATGGACGAGTACTGCGCCGTTGTCTCCCGTGGGCGAAGCGACCAAACGCAAGACACCGGATTTTTCGGATGTCGTAAATGTTTTTTGTTCGTAGCTGGGTTCGATGCCCCGCACATTGGGCTCAATCCAAATTTGGAGAAAGTGCGTTTGCGCGCCCTCTGCGTGGTTGAACTCGCTGTGCTGAACGCCGTTGCCCGCGCTCATGCGCTGAACATCCCCCGGGGGAATGCCTTTGACATTGCCCATGCTGTCTTTGTGGGACAATTCGCCAGACAAGACGTAGCTAATAATTTCCATATCGCGGTGGCCGTGGGTACCAAAGCCGGTTCCGGCGGCAATGCGGTCTTCGTTCACCACCCGCAAATTTCCCCAGCCCATGAACTGGGGGTCGTAATACCCAGCAAACGAAAAGCTGTGAAAAGATTTGAGCCAGCCGTGGTCGGCGAAGCCGCGTTCAGAGGAGGTGCGTAAATTCAACATAAGGACGAATGTAGCTTTAAAAGAAAAGCAAACCGTCCATCAAAATTGATGGCATCATTCAATTTAATTCAACTCAAAAGCTGTTCTCATGCAATCCGCTCAAGAATTATTAACCCCTGATACCTTCGCCATGCTCCAAACCATCGAGGCCACCGGCAGTTTTGCCGGGGCAGCCCGGGCTTTGGGCTTGGTTCCCAGTACTTTGACTTACCGCATCCGGCAACTTGAAGACGCCTTAGACGTTTTGCTTTACGACCGCAGCTCTCGCCAAGCCAAACTTACCGAAGCCGGCGCGGAATTGTTGCGCGAAGGTAAGCGCTTACTGAAAGACATTGATGCGGTGGCCAACCGGGTGAAGCGGGTAGCCACGGGCTGGGAATCGGAATTCACCGTGGCGGTTGACGCGATCATTTCCCGAGCAACGGTGTTGGAATTGTGCGAGAGTTTTTTCCAGCAATCCGCCCCAACCCGTTTGCGCCTGCGCGAAGAAACGCTTTCAGGAACGTTTGAAGCCCTGACCTTAGGACAAGCCGATTTAGCCATCGGGGTAGGCGCAGATGCCTCGGCCCATGCCGACGTGCATCTCAAACCCATTGGGACCGCAGCGTTCGTGTATGCCGTTGCCCCTCACCACCCTTTAGCGCACGCCCCCGAGCCTTTAAGTGACAGCACACTGCAACAGCACCGTGCGGTTGCGGTCTCCGACTCGGTGCAGCGGGGCGTGGGCTTGACTTTGGGTTTACTCCACGGGCAAGATGTATTTACGGTAGGCAGCATGCAGGCCAAACTAGACGCCCAGCTGCGCGGATTAGGCGGAGGCAACCTGCCCTTGGCGATGGCGGCCCCTTACATCACCGCAGGGCACTTGGTCGTTAAAAAAACCGAACGCGCGATTCGGCAATTTACGATTCACTACGCGTGGCGGGGCGGCAAAAGCAACGCCCAAGGCCGCGCATTGCAGTGGTGGTTGGCCCAATTAGAAAGCCCTGCAACCCGAACCGCCCTGCTTGAGCGCCATCACAGCAACTAAACCCGTGCGCACGGGTGTACAGTCAGCCTCATAAACACCATTTCAGGAGAATAGACGCATGACAAAACCAAGCAAAAATATCGCCATCGTGGGCGCAGGCATGGCGGCTATTACCTGTGCCAGAACGCTTGTTCAGGCGGGACATCGGGTGACGGTGTTTGAAAAAAGCCGGGGGGTGGGCGGGCGCATGTCAGCCCGAAATAGTCCTTACGGAACCTTTGACCACGGCGCGCAGTACTTTACGGTGCGAGATGTGCGCTTTGTCAAAGCGCTTCAAACCACGCCCAAAGCCTGCAAACCTTGGAGCGCCAATATGGTGCGTGTTCTTGACGAACACGGGCGCATTGCATCTGCCGCTTTGCCATCGCGCGAACCCCATTGGGTTGCCACGCCGGGTATGAACGCGTTAGTTAAGGCATGGGCCGAGCCATTGGCCGCCAACCTGGTTCACGAAACCCGGGTCACCCATTTGGAGACTGACGCGCTCAATCCGAAACAATGGCAACTGCGAACCACGGGCGCTGACGACAGCGTCCGCGTGATGGGCGGGTTTGATGCTGTGGTTTTAGCCATTCCCAGCCCCCAAGCCCACGTCTTGTTACACACCGCCCCCTCTTCGAAAAATTTCAGTGCGGGAACGCTTGAACAGATTGAGAGCGTCGCGGTCGCACCCTGCTGGACGATGATGTTGGCATTTCCCCAAGCCGTACAGCCGGGCCTGACCTCTTTAGGCCCCCAATGGAACGCAGCACGCAGCACCCACCACCGCATTGCTTGGTTAGCCCGAGAATCCAGCAAGCCGGGCCGTGGATTGATTGAGCGTTGGACAGTTCAAGCCAGTTCGGCCTGGTCTCAAGAGCATTTACAAGACGACAACGCCCGCGTAGAAGCCAAATTACTCAAAGCGTTTTCTGAAGTCACTGGAATTCGCGCCGTACCCTCCTTTGTTGACTCCCACCGTTGGTTGTACGCTAAAACAGAAAAAGCTTTGGGAAAAAGTCACCTGATAAATACCAAATCAGGCTTGGGCGTGTGTGGCGATTGGTGTTTAGGCCACCGGGTAGAGGACGCGTTTGTTTCCGGTTTGGAAATGGCGCTCGCCATCGGCTAATTCTGAATCACCGCTGCGCGTGAGCCGCTACGTCGGACGCTTTGCCCCCTCGCCTACGGGCCCTTTGCATGCGGGCTCCTTGGTTGCAGCGCTTGCGAGTTGGTTGGATGCGCGAGCCCACGGAGGCGCGTGGTTGGTTCGAATTGAAGATGTAGACACCCCCCGCACCGTCCCGGGCACAGACCAAACCATTCTTAACCAATTAGCAAGGTGTGGTTTGTATCCTGATGCGCCGCCCACATGGCAAAGCCAACGCACTGATTTGTACCAAAGCGCACTCACTCAGCTTCAGGCCATTGGCATGGTTTATCCCTGCGCTTGCTCTCGCAAAGACATCGCTGATACGTGGACCGCGCTCGGGGCACAACGCCCGCGCAACAGCGACCTCTTGTATCCAGGAACATGCAGAAACGCAGCCCATGTCAAAAGCCCTATCGCGTGGCGCGTTCGAACCTCGCTTGACCATCGCAGCGCGCAAGTTGACTGGCTTGACCGGCGCTTAGGCCCACAAAGCCAAGACATCGAAACAGCGGTGGGTGACTTTGTGGTGCAACGCGCTGACGAGTGCTTTACCTACCAATTGGCAGTAGTGGTTGACGACGCCGAACAAGGCATCAGCCATGTAGTTCGGGGGGAAGACCTTGCAGACAACACAGCGCGACAAATTTGGCTACAAGGCTGCCTCAACGTTCCGATCCCACAATACTTGCACACTCCATTGGTCTTGGGCTCCAACGGCGAAAAGTTATCGAAACAAAATGGTGCGACTGCGTTAGACATCACACACCCATTGCACACCTTGAACCGTGCTGCATCCGTTTTAGGTTTGGCCCCGTGCGAAGGCAGTGTTGCGGAGGCCTTGCTGGCTTGGACACAGCAGTGGCCGTTTTCAAAAGCCTAAAATCAGCCCACTCCCAACGCTTGCAAACCGCAGCTGCTTTTACCTATGCCGCACCCTTCACCCCTTTCTCCCCCCGTTTCCACATTGAATGCTGACTCACCCGAAGACAAGCCCGAAGATAAGCATGTTCATAAGCCCTTCATGCGAACAATCAAAAGCTTTGTCAAACGCGCAGGGAGAACCACGACCGGCCAAGCCAAAGCGTTTGAAGACTTAGGGCCACAGTTTTTGGTGCCCTACCAAAAGCACGCAATCGACATAGCCGCGGCGTTTTCCAACGATAAAGACAACGCGTATCTTGCCAACGCGCCTTTGGTTTTGGAAATCGGTTTTGGCATGGGTGAAGCAACAGCGCACATTGCCGCTGTGATGCCCGACACCCGATTTTTATGTTGCGAGGTTCATGAACCTGGCGTGGGCGCTTTGCTCAAGCGCATTGGCGAGCAAGACTTACACAACATCCGAATCTGTGCCCACGACGCCGTCGAAGTCATTGACCACATGATTCCCCTGCAGTCCCTAGACGGTGCGCACATTTTTTTTCCTGATCCGTGGCATAAAACTAAACACAACAAACGCCGTCTGATTCAGTCGCCCTTGATTGCCAAACTCAGCCAACGGCTGAAAGTCGGCGCCTACTTGCACTGCGCAACTGACTGGCAGCCTTATGCAGAACAAATTTTGGACGTTTTAAGCAGCGAACCGTTGCTTAAAAATCGGGCTGCTGCGAGTCACCCCGCGTTAGAAGGCTATGCGCCCAAGCC
>QYPA01000159.1 GCA_007279715.1 Comamonadaceae bacterium
CAACGTATCGATCACTGTGAAGTTGATCAACCCCATTGCGATGGAAGAAGGCTTGCGCTTTGCTATTCGCGAAGGTGGCCGTACCGTTGGTGCGGGCGTCGTTGCGAAAATTATTGCGTAATCAAAAGAGAAGTTAAAGGGGTATAGCTCAATTGGCAGAGCGTCGGTCTCCAAAACCGAAGGTTGTAGGTTCGATTCCTACTGCCCCTGCCACCCGGCTGACTTAACGAGGTGGTTTTAGAGCCCGCTACGCTGTAGCGGGCTTCAGCGTCTTAAGGATGTTGAAAGTAGAGTTTTAGTAATAACGCGAAATAGATCGAAACATGGCAACAACAAACGTTCAAACCGTCAACACAGGGGCAGACAAAGCCAAGCTCGCCGCTGCCGCGCTGTTGGTTGTGGGCGCTTTTGCGTCGTTCTTCTTGTTGGCAGCTCAGGGTGCCTTGTTGCAGTGGTTAGGTTTTATCGCTGGTTTGGTACTGGCAACCATCGTATTTTTGGTGTCGGAGTCGGGCAAGCAGTTAACTGCGTTTGGCCGCGATGCGTGGCGCGAAGTGAAAAAGGTGGTTTGGCCAACGCGCAAAGAGGCGACACAAATCACGGCGTATGTGTTCGGTTTTGTGTTGGTGATGGCCCTGTTTTTGTGGCTCACTGACAAAACGCTTGAATGGTTTTTTTACGATCTGATTCTGGGCTGGAAAAAATAATGACGGAAGAAGTTCAAACCCCAGCGGTCGACATGTTGGCCGCGCCTGCAAACCCCGATCTGCGCTGGTACGTAGTTCACGCCTATTCGGGCATGGAAAAGGCTGTCGAGCGCAATATCATTGAGCGAATCAACCGCGCAGGTATGCAGGACAAATTTGGCCGCATCTTGGTTCCCATGGAAGAAGTGGTTGAAGTTAAGAACGGTCAGAAAAAAACCACTGAGCGGAAGTTTTTCCCAGGGTATGTTTTGGTTGAGATGGTGATGGGCGATGACACTTGGCATTTGGTCAAGCACACCAATAAAGTGACAGGTTTTGTGGGCGGGGCGAAAAATCGTCCTGCTCCGATCTCTGATGCAGAAGTGTCCAAGATCGTGAACCAAATGCAAGAAGGCACCGAGAAGCCGCGCCACAAGGTGGAGTTCATGGTGGGCGAGTTCATTCGCGTCAAAGATGGCCCATTCACTGACTTCAACGGCTCAGTAGAAGATGTGAATTACGACAAAAGCAAAGTACGTGTTTCTGTCACGATTTTTGGGCGTTCAACGCCTGTGGAATTGGAGTTTTCTCAGATTGAGAAGACCTAAGGTTTTTCGTGCGCCTTGTGCGCACAAGCAGTTCACGTTTTCCGACGCAACGTGAATGGTGGTCTCGAGTCGTTAACCCCGGGGAGCCGCGGGCCAAGTTGTTTGGCACCAAAGCGTTATTACCCGTAAGGAGAAATCATGGCGAAGAAAATCGTTGGTTTCATCAAGCTGCAAGTGCCAGCTGGTAAAGCCAATCCATCCCCCCCTATTGGCCCCGCTTTGGGTCAACGCGGCTTGAACATCATGGAGTTCTGCAAAGCGTTTAACGCACAGACTCAAGGTGTCGAGCCAGGTCTGCCTTTGCCAGTGGTGATCACTGCATTTGCGGACAAGAGTTTCACTTTCATTATCAAAACGCCGCCTGCGTCGATTTTGATCAAAAAAGCTATCAAGCTGGACAAAGGCTCACCTCGTCCACACAGCGACAAGGTTGGCAAGATCACCCGCGCTCAGTTGGAAGAAATTGCTAAAACCAAGATGAAAGACATGACAGCCGCTGATTTAGACGCTGCAGTTCGTACCATTGCTGGTTCTGCTCGCTCCATGGGCGTGAATGTGGAGGGCGTATAAATGACCAAACTCACTAAAAACCAAAAAGCCCAACAAGGCAAAATTGTTGCAACCAAGCTGTACCCCTTAGCGGATGCCTTGGTCTTGGTCAAAGAATTTGCCAAGGCTAAATTCGATGAATCTATCGACGTAGCTGTTCAACTCGGTATTGACGCTAAGAAATCTGACCAAGTGGTCCGTGGCGCCGTCGTGTTGCCAAACGGAACCGGTAAGACAACCCGCGTAGCTGTATTTGCCCAAGGCGCTAAAGCCGACGAAGCACGCGCGGCTGGTGCTGACATTGTTGGCATGGATGATTTGGCTGCCATGGTCAAAGCAGGTGACATGCCCTTTGATATCGTGATCGCCGCACCTGATGCGATGCGTATCGTCGGTACTTTGGGTCAAATTTTGGGCCCTCGTGGTTTGATGCCTAACCCTAAAATTGGCACCGTGACCCCAGATGTGGCAACCGCAGTGAAGAACGCAAAGGCCGGTCAAGTTCAATTCCGTGTTGACAAGGCCGGTATTGTTCATTCGACCATTGGCCGTCGTTCATTTGATTCAGCCCACTTGCAAGGCAACTTGGCTGCATTGATTGAAGCGTTGAATAAATCTAAGCCTGCTTCTAGCAAAGGTGTTTACCTGCGCAAGGTTGCGGTGTCTTCGACCATGGGTGTCGGCGTGCGTGTGGATTTGCAATCCATCGCAGCGTAACCTTTAGACAGCAAATTTGGGCAAATCGAAAGAAATGCCCGATGTGGTGGGCCGGTAAAACCCCTTTGGTTTTATTGGGCCATCCAAGACCGTTGGTGTGTGGCTTGACTGCACTTAATCAGTGAAAACCAACGCAGATGGCGATCCCGCTGCAGATGGATACCAATCCTTCCACAGTTGATCGCTGCAATATGGAGCGTGCGCAACGCAAGTTGCAAAGCGCATTTAAAGGAGTAAACCTTGAGTCTTAATCGCAGTGAGAAAGAAGCGGTCATACAGGATGTGACCAGCCTCGCCGCAAAAGCTCAAACGCTCGTGATCGCGGAATACCGTGGAATCACGGTCGCTGACATGACCAAACTGCGTGCAACTGCTCGCAGCAGTGGCGTGACCCTAAGCGTGTTGAAAAACACCTTGGCTCGCCGTGCTGTTGCAGGTAGCGCGTTTGAAGTTGTCTCTGACCTGATGACCGGACCGCTCATCTATAGCTTTTCCCAAGACGCAGTAGCTGCCGCGAAAGTGGTGTCTGAATTCGCGAAAACCAATGACAAGTTGGTGATTCGTGCTGGTGCGTACGGCGGCAAAGCTTTAGACGTAAACGGCGTAAAGCAATTGGCAAGCATCCCTTCCAAAGAAGTGTTGTTGGCGCAGTTGTTGGGCTTGATGCAATCCCCCATTTCGCGTACAGCCCGTGTGCTGGCCGCTTTGGCGGAAAAGCGTGGCGCGGGGGCAGCAGTTGCAGCACCCGCCGAGGCAGTGGCGGCTTAAGCCTCTTCTGTTTAGTAGTAACCAATATTGTTAGGAAATAAAAATGGCATTCGATAAAGACGCATTTTTGACCACGCTTGATAGCATGACGGTCATGGAACTCAACGACTTGGTGAAAGCCATCGAAGAGAAATTTGGTGTAAGCGCAGCAGCGATGTCGGCTCCAGCAGCAGGCGGCGGTGGCGGCGGTGCGGCAGCAGCTGAGGAGCAAACTGAATTCAACGTGATGTTGCTGGAAGCTGGCGCTAATAAAGTGTCCGTTATTAAAGCGGTTCGCGAAATCACCGGTCTGGGCCTCAAAGAAGCCAAAGACTTGGTTGACGGAGCACCTAAGGCAGTTAAAGAAGGCGTCTCTAAAGCAGATGCTGAAACTGCTAAGAAGAAGCTTGAAGAAGCGGGCGCAAAGGTCGAACTCAAGTAATCGAGCGATTGCGATGGGCTGGGTGCTCCAAAAGGGCCCCCAGCCTTTCGTGCTTTCAAGAGCACACCAAAAAGTGGCGTCTGCGCTACTTTTTAGTGTCTTCTGATCCCGACTGCGGAAGACGCCTTGGTTCGGGTTGCGTGCAATGCGCAACCGTCCGCCAATGATTGGTAGTGGCCAATCACCAAGAAATGAAATCAGTCGCCTAGGACCCCCAGGATTCCTTAGCCCTTGCCCGGAGATCTAATGGCTTATACATATACAGAACGCAAGCGCATTCGCAAAAACTTTGGTAATCGCGATAGCGTGCTTGAAATTCCTTACCTTTTGCAGATGCAAAAGGATGCGTACACTGCATTTTTGCAGGCCGACGTAGCGCCCAAAAAGCGAACCCAAGAGGGTTTGCAAGCGGCGTTTGAAGCGGCTTTCCCGATTGTTTCGCACAACGGGTTTGTCGAAATGAAGTACCTCGAGTACAACTTGGCCAAGCCTGGCTTTGATGTGCGTGAATGCCAAACCCGTTGCCTCACTTTCGCGTCAGCAGTGCGTGCCAAAGTCCAACTCATTATTTATGACCGCGATACATCGACTAGCCAAAACAAGGTAGTCAAGGAAGTAAAAGAGCAAGAAGTCTATATGGGCGAAGTTCCGCTCATGACTGGCAAAGGCTCTTTCATCATTAACGGTACAGAGCGCGTGATTGTTTCCCAATTGCACCGTTCTCCTGGCGTGTTCTTTGAACACGACAAGGGTAAGACCCATAGCTCTGGCAAGTTACTTTTCTCGGCACGGATCATCCCCTACCGCGGGTCATGGCTCGATTTTGAATTCGATCCCAAAGATTTGCTGTATTTCCGCGTTGACCGCCGCCGCAAAATGCCTGTGACGATTTTGCTCAAAGCCATCGGCTTGAACAACGAATCGATCTTGGCAAACTTCTTTGTCAATGACAACTTCCGCTTGATGGACAGTGGCGCACAAATGGAATTTGTGGCCGAGCGTCTGCGCGGCGAAGTAGCGCGGTTTGATATCACCGACAAGTCTGGCAAAGTCATTGTTGCCAAAGACAAGCGTGTAACAGCGCGTCACACCCGTGAGTTGGACGAGAGCAAAACCACCCATATCAGCGTGCCAGAAGATTTCTTGGTCGGACGTGTGGTCGCCCGCAATATCGTAGAAGCAGAAACGGGCGAAATCTTGGCTAAGGCCAACGAAGAGTTGACCGAAGCTTTGCTGAAAAAATTACGCTCCAGCGGTGTCAATGAAATTGCGTGTATCTACACCAATGAGTTAGACCAAGGCGCCTATATTTCACAAACCTTGCGCACCGATGAAACCATCGATGAGTTCGCGGCCCGTGTCGCGATCTACCGCATGATGCGCCCAGGCGAGCCGCCAACAGAGGACGCAGTTCAAGCCTTGTTCCAGCGTTTGTTCTACAACCCAGACACTTACGATTTATCGCGTGTGGGTCGTATGAAGTTCAACGCCAAAATGGGTCGCCCTGACTCGACTGGCCCGATGGTTTTGACCAACGAAGACATCTTGTCCGTCGTCAAGATTTTGGTTGACCTGCGTAACGGCAATGGTGACGTTGATGACATTGACCACTTGGGTAACCGCCGCGTACGTTGCGTGGGTGAGTTGGCTGAGAACCAATACCGCACCGGTTTGGCGCGGATTGAAAAAGCAGTGAAAGAGCGTTTGGGCCAAGCCGAGCAAGAGCCGCTCATGCCCCACGACTTGATCAACAGCAAGCCAATTTCTGCTGCACTCAAAGAGTTCTTTGGCGCGTCGCAGTTGTCGCAGTTCATGGATCAAACCAACCCCTTGTCAGAAATCACGCACAAGCGACGTGTTTCTGCCCTTGGCCCAGGCGGTTTGACCCGAGAGCGTGCAGGCTTTGAAGTGCGTGACGTTCACGTCACCCATTACGGCCGTGTGTGCCCTATCGAAACGCCAGAGGGACCCAACATTGGTTTGATTAACTCTTTGGCTTTGTATGCCCGCTTGAACGAATACGGTTTCATTGAAACGCCGTACCGTCGCGTAGCCGACAGCAAAGTAACGCTTGACATTGATTACCTCTCGGCGATTGAAGAGGGTAAATATGTAATTGCCCAGGCCAATGCGGCTTTGGACAAAGATGGCGTCCTCACTGGCGACTTGGTCTCTGCACGTGAAAAAGGCGAGTCTATTTTGGTAGGTGCAGAACGTGTTCAATACATGGACGTGTCGCCCGCGCAGATCGTTTCAGTCGCGGCCTCTTTGGTTCCGTTCTTGGAACACGATGATGCTAACCGTGCCTTGATGGGCGCGAACATGCAGCGTCAAGCGGTGCCCGTTTTGCGGCCTGAAAAAG
>QYPA01000086.1 GCA_007279715.1 Comamonadaceae bacterium
CCGAATCACCATTCTGCCAACACAAATGAATTTTTTCAGCCGCCAGCTTGGAGCCGCCATACGCACTGACAGGAACTGGCAATGTAGTTTCATCTTTCGATGTCTGAGATGACCCATAAGGTGAAATGCTGCTGGTAAAAAAGGTGCTTGCACCCTACCGATTCAGCCCAAGCGCAAACATTTTCAGCGCCGTACAGATTGGTTTCGTAATATTCCCAATCTTCATGCCCCGGCTCACGATGCACGGCTGCAAAATTAGCCACCAAAACTTGCAAGACGGTTTTATTCGCAAGGAACCCAATTCAGATTCTGTTCGCTAACATTACTCGTAGTTCTGTAAAGTACTTCTGTGCTTCAGGAGTTCCCTCATCCGGCGCCCAGACAGCCCATTCTTTCGCCTGTGCAGGATTGAAAGGGCCAGTTTTGACCTCAAACAAAATGGCTCCAGGAACGTCGGCGATTACAGTGTGCCAAACACTGGGTGGCAACTCAACCCCGACGCTGACAGGAACCGTTCCGCCCTGCATTCTGGCGCCAAATTGAATGCACTCAACAACCCTGCCTCCCTCGTCAAACGTCACCAATGTCATCAAACCTCGTACAGCAATCAGGCATTCAGTCTTCGGGTCAAGTAGGTGCCGGTGCGGACGAATATAACTATCCATGCCAATGGCATTGAACAGACGTTGACATGAGTCTTGATAATTCAGGTGGATGTTTCTGTGCTGCCTGAATCGGTTCGATTGCTCCGCTTCTTGAGTCAATTGATCCAAAAAAGCCGATGAAAAATTCGTTATTTTCATGTGTTGGCGCGACATACATAACCAATATCTTTGGTGCGTGTCACTACCGCCACACCATTCATGTCCTCCAGTAACCAAAGTTGCTCAAGATCGGCAGAAGGAATTATCATCGTCGACCATCCTTGCCGAACTAACTCTTGAGATAAATCTCGCAATTGTACTGCTACAGAAGAACGTATTGCGCGCGGGGGGGGGACACATATCATATATCAGCAATTAAAGCAATACACACAATCAACTCACTTTGACCAGACAGTACGGTTGACATAATCGACGTAACTCAGCACGACCCGCAGCACTTGCTTGGACACCGCACCTGCCTCGTAATCCTGAACCGGATGCATTATGCGCTTGGTCTTGTCATGTTGGGCGATAATGACGCGCACCGCATCCAGTACCCGCTCTTTCTTCAGACCACTCATGATGAGTGTGCCGACATCCATGCCCTCCGGACGTTCGTGCGCATTGCGGATAGTGATGGCGGGCAGATTGAGCAAGGAACTTTCTTCGGTGATGGTTCCACTGTCCGACACGACGCACAGCGCTTCCATTTGGAGCTTGATGTAATCGCAAAAGCCGAACGGCTTGAGGAATTGGATGTGCGGGTTCAAGTTATCCAGTTTCAGCGCATCCAGGCGTTTCCGAGTGCGCGGGTGAGTGGAAACGATGACCGGATGGCTGTATGTCTCGGCAAGCGCCTTGAGTGTCTCGACCAGATCCAGCAGGTTCTGCGGTGTATCGACATTCTCCTCGCGGTGCGCGCTCACGACAAAGAACTTGTTTGCTACCAAGCCCATCCGTTGCAGTACGTCCGATGTCTGGATCTTCGGCATGTAATGATCCAGCACCTCACGCATGTGCGAGCCGGTCTTAATGATGGTCTCAGGGCGAATGCCCTCGGCGATCAAGTAACGACGAGCATGCTCAGTCAGCACTAGATTGATGTCGCTCAAATGATCTAGCACCTTGCGGTTCAGCTCTTCTGGCACGCGCTGATCGAAGCAACGGTTGCCAGCCTCCATGTGGAACACTGGAATCTTGCGGCGCTTAGCCGCGATAACCGCCAGACAGGAGTTGGTATCGCCGTACAGCATGACCGCATCGGGCTTTTCTTTTTCCATAACCGCATCGGATTTCTCGATCACCCGCGCGATGGTTTGCGCGGCGTTCTCGCCGACCGCTTCAAGGAAATGATCCGGCTTGCGTATACCCAAGTCGTCGAAGAACAACTGGTTCAGTTCGTAATCATAGTTCTGTCCAGTGTGCACCAAAACGTGACTGGTGTGTTGATCGAACTCGGCGATCACACGGCTCATTTTGATCAGTTCGGGTCTTGTCCCGACGATAGTCATGACTTTAAGCATGAAGCTCTTCCTGAATGAAATCCAGTTTCAGCAATAACGCTTTGACTTGCTCGACATTCAGACGCTCGGTGTTATGAGAGGTATAGTCGTCCTGATGGGAAATCTTTTCCTCGCCCTCGCTAAAGAATTGCGCGTAATTCAGATCACGATTATCCGCAGGAATACGATAGTAGCCCCCCAGGTCTTCTGCTTTTGCCATTTCCTCTCGCGAGATCAACGATTCATATAGCTTTTCACCGTGGCGCGTTCCGATGACACGGATTGGATTACTCTTGGCAAACATCTCTTGTAGTGCCTGTGCCAGATCCATAACCGTCGAGGCTGGAGCTTTCTGCACAAAGATGTCACCCTGCTTACCGTGCATGAACGCATACAGCACCAGATCTACGGAATCCTCCAGCGACATCATAAAGCGCGTCATGTTCGGATCGGTGACGGTAATCGGCTTACCCTCTTTAAGCTGGGACACAAACAGTGGAATGACCGAACCGCGCGATGCCATCACATTACCATAACGGGTGGCACACAACACGGTCTCACCCTCCTGCTGCATACGCGCCTTGGCGACCATGAATTTTTCCATCATCGCCTTGGAAATGCCCATCGCATTGATGGGGTACACCGCTTTGTCCGTGCTTAGCATCACCACTCGCGACACACCACGCGCTATGGCGGCTTCCATCACGTTTTCCGAGCCCAACACATTCGTACGCACAGCCTCTAGGGGATAGAACTCGCACGAAGGAACCTGTTTCAACGCCGCCGCATGGAACACGTAATCCACGCCCTTCATTGCCTGATAGATGCTGTCGTAATCGCGGACATCTCCGATATTGAACTTCAGCTTTGGATTATTCAACGCAATGCGCATCTCTTCCTGCTTCTTCTCATCACGGCTGAAGATACGTATCTCGCGCACTTCCGTCGAAAGGAAGCGCTTGAGCACAGTGTTGCCGAAAGAGCCCGTGCCGCCGGTGATCATCAAAACTTTTTTGTTAAACATATTCAATTCTCATTAGCTACTGATAAGCATGCATCAATTTAATTAACTCCGGCCACTCGGGTGGCTGGTATCCGGTTGCGGCGAGGAAACAATCCGCATTTAGCGAACGGTCGATGACTACTTGATCACTGGAAATAATTTCAATGGTTTTGCCATATACATCGGCGATCAGCTTCAGTAGGTCGTACTTGGAAATAGGCTTTGCGGCAACATGATATAACCCGGACAAATCAGGACGTGGAATCACCACATCACGAACGATTTGTGCCAAAACAACAGTGGGTAGTCCGGAAAAAAACGCCTGCGTAAAACCGTTGCATCGTCCTTGCTGTGACAGGAACCAGCCAACCAAGCCATGCGCACTCTGCAACTCATGTCCTATAATGGAGGTGCGCAACGTGACAGCATGCGAATAAGCCACCTCTCCCAAAAACTTGGACTTACCATAAAGATCTCTCGCATCGGAAAGGTCATTTTCTGTGTATTTACCCTTTTCCCCAGAAAAAACACAATCCGTACTGATATGCACGAAACGCGCCCTGACTAAAGCACACAACCCAGCTAGGCGATGCGGCAGCAGTGAGTTAATTGGAATCGCCTGCAGCGGATCATTGGCATCCGCCAACTGTTTGATCAAACCGATGCAATTAATAACCACATCCGGTTGCACTTGAGCAAAAACCTTAACCAAGGCATCGTGGTTCTCAACATCACATCCCACTATCAGTCGCTTCGCAATCTTGTCAGAAAAAAACCGGCTTATACTACCAGAGCGCACGGTACCGAATACCTCCCAGTCCTGCTTTTCATCCATCACACGAAGCATAGCATTACCCAGCATGCCGCTCGCCCCCAATACTAAAATCCTCATTATTTTTCCCCTGCTTTAATCACTGTTGAAAAATAGGATATTAGTTGCCTAACGATTTTCGTCGGATGATAGTACTCTTCAGCATACAACCGGCCTTTTACCCCCATTTCATTTCGCTCACCATCCGACATTTTATACAACTCCACGATACATGCAGCGAGACTTTGCGCATCCTCAGTAGGGCACACGAACCCGGCGCCGGATTCGCGAACAATTGCAGCGCCTTCCCCGTCAAGCGCCGCCACAATAGGCTTACCAGCGGCCAAATAGGCTTGAACTTTGCTTGGGACAGTCCATGAAAGTGAATCTTTTTTAGCTAGCGAAACAAGCAACCCGTGGCTATAAGTAAAAATTGTTGGCATCATATCAGAAGAATATCTACCTGCAATTATCAAATTAGATAAGCCGCGTTTTTCAATTTCCTCTTTAAGATATTCTGAACGACTGCCACTACCCACCATGACTATTCGAATGCCAGCATGATCTTTTAGTATCTCGGCGGCGGAAACGATCGTTTCTATCGACTGGTTATTTCCAATGTTTCCTGCAAAAACAATATTAAAGCCCTCTTTCAAAAATGCTAAAGTTTGGGGTAGCGTAGGTTGGTCGCATTTCACAAAAACCGATTTTTCAGCTGCATTTGGTAAAAACAGTATTTCCTTATTCGGTGCAAGTCGAGTCACTGGAATGCGAAAACTTTCTGACTGTATTAATATTTGATCTGAAAAGCGGTACAAAAAACTGGCGGCCCATTCATTAATTTTTAGCACTGCCGGATTTTTCACATAGCCTGTTGTCACGAGATCTTCCGGCCACAAATCCTGCACCCAAACAACCAACTTTGCTTTGAATAACAGTTTTAATGGCAGGGCAGACAACCCCTGAATCAGTGGAGAAGTGCCATATACAAAAATAATATCTATTTTCTCTTTCCTAAGCAGAAATGGCGCACAGAAAAAGGCAGAAAGCATGAATGAAATATAATTAACGAGTAATCCTCGCGCCCCGCTCTTACCC
>QYPA01000151.1 GCA_007279715.1 Comamonadaceae bacterium
CGCTCTAACTCATTGGCAATACTTTGCAGCGATTGGGTAGACAAGGCTTGGCCGTTGTCATCGGTCACCAAACCGTCCATCGTTTGCGCCATCGCTTGGGCGGCTAAACACATGGCCTGAAACGGCTTGGCGTCACGGTCGACTTGCGGAACGTCCAAATGAAAAATCAGCTCGCGAATCGCCGATTGCGCAGAGTCTTCCGACATCGCGGCCTGGCTATCAAAGGTCAAAGACAAAATCGGCGGCAGGCCTTGGGTTGTTGCAGGCAAGACCATTCGCCCAGGCAACTGGCCCACAATAAAGCCATGTTGGGCGGCGATTTGGTGAACGTAACCGGGGCTCCATGACGCGTTTCTAGCTCGCAAGTTGACGCCCAATTGCGCATCACTTTGGCTGGCGAAGTGGTCTAACTCGCGGGCGCGGGCGACTTCATCGCGCATCTCTGGAATCTCAGGCGTTGCGCCTAAGGCATCGGCAAAAGCCTGCGTTTTGATAACAAATTCAGAGTACTCAATATCGTCCAGGGCGCCAGAGCGGTTAGCGAGTTGGACTCCGCTTTGAAATGCGCTGTAAAAAGAACCGGCTTGCGGAGGCTCCCACGTTTGGGTGTCATCGTTCAAACCATCAATGGCAAAAGGCTTGGTACCCACGCGGCGGGTACTGGGCAAAGCGGCAATGACGACTTCGCCCGCAATGGGTTCTTCAGCGGGGTCGAGGTTGACCGGCGCGATCACATCGATAAGCGCGTCTAAAGGCGCACGACGCACTGCGACTGTTTTTAAAAGCGCAGGCGCAAAGTCCTCGTCGTCTAAGTCATCTAAGCCGGGCTCTTGCGGGTTGGCCGAATTTTTCGGGTCTTGGTCTGATTGCCGCTCACCGGGTTCTTGTGGGTTTTGTAAGGTGTCGGTGGAATCCTCAGACGATCCCTCCGGCTGATCTGCTTGTTTGGGGCGGCTGCTGCGCGAGGACCACGCGCTTTGGGCCACGACAAGCGCCAACACCAAGCCCCCAATCATCGCCAAACTTATTTGGAAGTTACTCATAGTGTGATCTCAACAATGCGCTATATGCAGGTTTATCAAGCCAACTCCACCAAACTCACGGCGGCTTCCATATCCACAGCCACGATACGGGACACGCCTTGTTCTTGCATGGTCACGCCGATCAACTGCTCGGCCATCTCCATGGCAATTTTGTTGTGGGTGATGAATAAGAACTGCGTTCCTTTGCTCATCTTTGTGACCAGATTGGCGTAACGTTCGGTGTTGGCATCATCCAAAGGCGCGTCCACCTCGTCAAGCAAGCAAAAAGGAGCGGGGTTCAGTTGGAAAATCGCAAACACCAAGGCGATCGCAGTCAATGCTTTTTCTCCGCCAGAGAGCAAGTGAATGGTTTGGTTTTTCTTGCCTGGCGGCTGCGCAATCACTTGGACGCCGGAATCTAAAATTTCTTCGCCTGTAATCACCAAGCGTGCGTTACCGCCACCAAAGAGCTCGGGGAACATGCGACCAAAGTGTTCGTTGACTTGGTTAAACGTGCCCGAGAGCAACTCGCGCGTTTCGGCATCAATGCGACGAATCGCGTCTTCCAAGGTTTCCATCGCTTGGTTGAGGTCGAGGCTTTGGGTGTCTAAGAAATCTTTGCGTTCGCGTGCCGAAGTTAACTCGTCCAACGCGGCTAAATTCACCGCGCCCAACGCGGCAATCTCGCGCCCGAGTCGGTCAATCTCAGACTGCATACCGGTCAGGCGAACGTTGCCTTCTTGGATGCTTTGGGCAATCGCATCGAGATCGGCCTGGGCGTCTACCAATTGGGCGTCGTATTGTTCGAAGCCTAAACGGGCAGCTTGCTCTTTGAGTTGGAGTTCCGTAATGCGTTGGCGCATCGGGTCGAGCTCACGCTCGAGTTGCATGCGGCGCTCGTCGCTGGCGCGAAGTTTGGCGGTGAGGTCGTCGTATTCGCTTCGGCGCATCGCCAGTTGCTGCTCGCGATCTAACTTCAAGGCCAACGCGGTCTGCAAGCCCGCTTGGGCCGAGGCATCGTTAAGCCGTTGTAATTCTTCTTGGGCCCGACGCGACTCTTGGGCCACCTCGACCGCTTGGTCATTGGCCGTTTCGATAGCCCGTGCGAGTTCAGCGTTGCGGGCTTGTAAGCTGCGCTGCGCAAACGTGGCCTCTTGGGCTTGGCGCTCTAAGCTGCGTTGTTGCTCGCGCGACTGAGTCAATTGGCTTTGGCAAGCAATCACCCGCTCATCCAACTGCGCGTGGCGCTCTTGGCCATCGGCCAACTGCATATCCAAAGCCTCAAAACGCGCCTCAGCCTCAACCGAGCGCTCTTGCAAGGCATCCAACTGGGCTTGCACTTCTTCAAGATCAGATTCAATTTCGGCGCTGCGGCTGCGGGTTTGCTCAGCGAGTTGCGACATACGCAAGGTTTCAACTTGGATCGCGTGGCTGCGGCTTTGGCTTTCTTGGGCCTGGGTTCGCAAACCAACCAAGCGTTGTGCGCTTTCAGCGTAGGCGCTTTCAGCGCGGGTCAGCGCGACGCGTGATTCGTCGGCAATCAGCACTTGGGCACGCAACTCTTTTTCAAGACTCTTTATTTCTTGGGCGCGGGCCAACAAGCCGGCCTGCTCAGAATCTTGGGCGTAAAAACCGACGCTGTAACGCCCCACCACGTGGCCGGACTTGACGTAAATACTTTCTCCCGCCTTGAGTTTGTCGCGTTGGGCTAAAGCCTCATCAAAACTCGCCGCCGTAAAGCAACCTTGAAGCCAGTCTTCTAGAACGGCTTTTTGTCCCAAATCCGTGACGCGCAGCGCGGCCGAGAGGCGCGGCAGGATTGCGTTTGGCTCGGCCGTAGCGGCGACCGGTGGGCTAAAGAAAGCCAATTTAGACGGCGGCGCGTCGCCTGCGAAGGCGCGAACGGTATCTAAGCGCGAAACTTCCAAAGCACCCAAACGCTCACGCAACGCACCTTCTAAGGCGTTTTCCCAACCCGCGTCGACTTGAATTCGGCTCCAAAGCCCTTGCAAACTATCCAACCCGTGCTTGGCAAGCCACGGCTGTAATTTGCCATCGGTTTTGACTTTTTCTTGTAGCGCTTTCAAGGCATCCAAGCGGGCCGACAAATCGGCTTGGCGAGCCGCTTCGGTGTTAACCACCTGCTGTTGCGTACGTCTGGCTTCATCAAGCTGAGGAACGGCTGCTTGTAATTCGTCTAAATGGGTTTGCGCGTCTTGCGCGGCCGCTTGGGCTTGCGCTAACTCGGCCTGAAGATTCACTAAACGCGCTTCATCAGGCGCAGCCAATCCGTTGCGGTCGGCGCCTAGACGTTCGCTGCGCTGGGTGAGTTGTCGGCTTTGTTCTTGAATATTGCGTTGTTCGGCTGACAACACGCCAATGGCTTGTTGGGTTTGGGCAACCGTGCTGCGCTGTTCGTTGGCTTGGCTTTGGGCGCACAGTAATGCGCTTTCTAAATCAGGGAGTTGCTGCGCCTGCTCTTCGAGCTGGGCCGCGAGGAGTTCGGCTTGCGCATCGCCAGTGAGTGCGGTTTCTGCGAGGCGTTCTATTTCTGTAAGGGCATCGTCTTTGCGCGTATTCCATTGGCTGGCTTGCTCTTGCAGCGTCACTAAGCGCTGTTCTACGCGCTGGCGGCTTTCCACCACAAAACGAATTTCCGCTTCTAAGCGCCCGACTTCCGTGCTGGCTTCGTACAACAAACCTTGGGCTTGGTTCACTTGGTCACCAGCGCCGTAATGGGCTTGGCGCACCGTTTCCAAATCGGCTTCAATATGGCGAAGGTCTGCAGTGCGGCCTTCCAAGGCGTTGACTGCAACTTGCGAATCCGCCTGAACTTTGGCTTGATCCGCCAAAGCCTCTGCCCGCTTGAGGAACCATTGCTGCTGTTGTTTGCGATTGATGTCGTGTTGGAGCGTGTTGTATTTAGAGGCGACTTCGGCTTGTTTTTCTAATTTTTCTAAGTTGCTATTGAGCTCGCGCAAGATGTCTTCTACCCGCGTCAGGTTCTCACGGGTATCACTCAAACGGTTTTCGGTCTCGCGGCGGCGTTCTTTGTATTTGGAAACGCCAGCAGCCTCTTCTAAAAACAAGCGCAACTCTTCGGGCTTGGATTCGATGATGCGGCTGATCGTGCCTTGGCCGATGATGGCATAGGCCCTGGGGCCTAGGCCAGTTCCTAAAAATACGTCTTGCACGTCGCGGCGACGCACGGGTTGGTTATTGATAAAGTAGCTCGATGTTCCGTCACGGGTCAGCACCCGGCGAACAGCGATTTCACCAAACTGGCTCCACTGCCCACCGGCGCGGTGGTCTGCGTTGTCAAACACCAATTCCACACTGGCGCGGCTAGCGGCTTTACGAGAGGTCGTTCCGTTAAAGATCACGTCTTGCATCGACTCGCCGCGCAACTCGCTGGCGCGGCTCTCACCAAGCACCCAGCGCACCGCATCCATGATGTTGGATTTTCCGCATCCGTTGGGGCCCACTACGCCAACCAATTGACCCGGCAAGAGGAAGTTGGTGGGGTCAACAAAGGATTTGAATCCAGATAACTTGATCGAATTAAGGCGCACGGGCGAGAACTATTCTTAGCTAAGTTGTTGATTTAATTGTGAAAAACGTAAAATTCACCGCTCTAAACATCCCCTCATGATACCGTGACTGTCCCCGCGCTCAACAGGGGGTTCCACTTAGTATCCGGCTTGTCATTGGCCCCGGCGCTACATCGGCTGGGCGAGGTAGTTTTCCGCTTCTAGCGCCAGGTCAGCAATCGCACTCCAAAGCGCTTCACACTGCGGCTGAAAGTCCTTAGCGTCTAGGGCTGGGGCCGGGGATCTAGCAATCCGTTCAAGGGCAATCAGTTGGTCCGCCAGCGCTTGGGTAGAAAAAATGGGAATAAAACCTTTGAGCGAGTGCAAGTTTTTCTGCAAGGCTGGCAAGTCATTGGCACGAAGACGCTCTTGCATTTTGGGCAGATCGGTCTTGAGGGTCGCGCAAAGAACGCTCAACATATCCCTTACGCCCTGCGCATCGCCCATGAAGCCCATGGCGCGTTCGATATCTAAGTAGCGATAGTCCACCCAGCCCCCTGAATGATGAATGTTTTAAGAGTTCAAGCAAAGCGGCGCGCTTATTGGTCTTAAAACGCCCTGCTTGAGCCTGAGTTTAACGATGACTCAACGATAATACGACCCCATGAACCCCAATTTATCGCTTTTGCAGGCTTATCCATTTGAGCGCCTGCGCCAGCTTTTTTCGTCCGTTCAACCCAACGCGAGCTACGCCCCCATCAGTTTGGGTATTGGTGAGCCCCGCCACGCAACTCCGGCTTTGATCAAACAAGCCTTTAGCGACGCGGTCCTGGGCTCGGGCTTGTCGGCGTATCCTGCAACCGCAGGCGAGGCCGCATTGCGCGAGGCTATGGCGCAGTGGGCGCACCGTCGCTACGATTTAAGCCTCAACGCAGCCACCCAAATTTTGCCGATCAACGGCTCCCGCGAAGCGCTGTTTGCTTTTGCGCAAACCATCGTTTCCCCAAAGGCTGGCGCAGAGAAGCCCTGGGTGGTCTGCCCGAACCCTTTCTACCAAATTTACGAAGGTGCTGCGCTGCTTAGTGGCGGCGCGCCCTATTTCGTTCACTCTGACCCCAAGCGCAACTTTGCCCAAGACTGGGACAGCGTTCCTGAATCGGTGTGGGCCCAAACGCAATTGCTGTTTGTCTGCTCGCCGGGTAACCCCGCTGGCGCGGTCATGCCGCTGCAAGAGTGGAAAAAGCTTTTCGACCTGAGTGACCGCTTTGGTTTTGTGATTGCCTCTGACGAGTGTTACAGCGAAATTTACTTCCGCGAAGAAGCGCCTTTGGGTGGGTTGGAAGCAGCGACACAACTCAGCCGCTACGATTTCAAAAACCTCGTGAGCTTTACGAGTTTGTCAAAGCGCAGCAATGTACCCGGTATGCGCAGTGGCTTTTGCGCAGGCGACGCCGCGCTCATCAAACCGTTTTTGCTCTACCGCACCTACCACGGCAGCGCCATGAGCCCGGTGGTTCAAACGGCCAGTATTGCCGCTTGGAACGACGAGGCCCACGTGATTGACAACCGCAGGATGTACCGCGAAAAGTTTGCGAAGGTCACGCCGATGTTGGCAAAGGTGATGGATGTGGCTTTGCCTGACGCTGGTTTTTATGTGTGGGCCGCCGTAGAGGGCAGCGACGAGGACTTCGCTCGCGATCTTTACGCTGCCTACAATGTGACGGTTTTGCCGGGGAGTTATCTGGCGCGAGAAGCGCGTGGACACAACCCTGGCGCCCACCGAATTCGGATGGCGCTGGTCGCGCACACCGATGAATGTATTGAAGCTGCCACGCGCATCGTGCAGTTTGTGCAGTCCCGGCACTGATTTTTGTATCTTAGTTAAACCCCTCCTTTGAAAGAGCAGCGCATGAGCCAACAATTGCAAACGATCCTTGATGCCGCGTGGGAAGACCGCGCCAATATTTCTATCCAATCCGCACCCAAAGAAGTTGCTGACGCTGTCGAGCACGTGATCGCCCAGTTGAACAACGGCACTTTGCGCGTTGCCACCCGCGACGGCGTGGGCCAATGGACAACCCACCAGTGGATCAAGAAAGCCGTGTTGCTGTCGTTTCGTTTAAAAGACAACCGTGTCATGAAATCGGGCGACTTGGCTTTCTACGACAAAGTGGACACCAAATTTGGCCACATGACGGAAGCGGAACTCAAGGCCTCAGGCGTTCGCGTAGTGCCTCCTGCCGTAGCGCGTCGCGGAAGCTTCGTAGCCGCTGGCGCAATTTTGATGCCTTCGTACGTCAACATCGGCGCGTATGTCGATTCCGGAACCATGGTTGACACCTGGGCTACCGTTGGTTCATGCGCACAAATTGGTAAGAACGTTCACTTATCAGGCGGCGTTGGCATTGGCGGTGTGTTGGAGCCGATGCAAGCCGGCCCGACCATTATTGAAGACAACTGTTTTATCGGCGCTCGCTCGGAAGTAGTTGAAGGCGTGATCATCGAAGAAAACTCGGTGCTCGGAATGGGTGTTTTCATCGGTCAAAGCACTCCTATTTTTGACCGCGCTACAGGCGAAATTTCTTACGGACGCGTTACCAGCGGCTCTGTTGTTGTCAGCGGCAACATTCCTAAAGTAGCGGCCAACGGAGCACCCTTTAGCATGTACGCAGCGATCGTAGTTAAACGCGTGGACGCACAAACCCGCTCCAAGACCAGCATCAACGACTTGTTGCGCGACTAATCTTCTTAAAGTCTTTTTCAATGTCTCGCACCCTCCAGCTCACCGAGCAACTCCTCTCGCGCCCTTCGGTGACTCCCGAGGACGCGGGCTGCTTGGACATCATTGCCGCGCGGCTTACGCCGCTGGGTTTTGAATGTGAGCGGATCGACAGTGGGCCCGATGCGTTTCGGGTGAGCAACCTGTGGGCGATTAAACGCAGCGCACACGCAGGCGCAAAAACATTGGTGTTCGCAGGCCACACCGATGTGGTGCCCACCGGCCCGGTTACTCAGTGGACCAGCGACCCTTTTATTCCCACTCACCGCGACGGTAAGTTGTTTGGTCGGGGTGCCAGCGATATGAAAACGTCACTGGCCGCGATGGTGGTGGCGTGTGAAGAGTTTGCTGCCGCTCAGCCTTCTGCGTCTATCAACATTGCTTTCTTACTCACCAGTGACGAAGAAGGTCCTGCGTTAGACGGAACAGTCAAAGTTTGCGAAGCCCTCACCGCCCGCGGCGAAACGCTGGACTGGTGCATTGTGGGCGAGCCCACCTCGGTCGAAAAAACCGGTGACATGATTAAAAACGGCAGACGTGGCACCATGAGCGGCAAGCTCACGGTCAAAGGCATCCAAGGCCATATCGCCTACCCGCATTTAGCAAAAAATCCGATTCATTTGTTAGCCCCGGCCTTAGCAGATTTGGTGGTGATTGAGTGGGACAAAGGCAACGACTTCTTTCCGCCCACGAGCTGGCAGGTCAGCAATGTGCATGGAGGAACGGGCGTAAGCAATGTAATCCCGGGGCATTTGGTTCTGGACTTTAACTTTCGGTTTTCTACCGAATCCACGCCCGCGTCTTTGCAAGAGCGCCTGATTGCTGTTCTGAAAAAACACGCTTTGGAATACGAGTTGGTCTGGACGATTGGCGGCCTGCCTTTTCTGACCACGCCGGGCGTCTTGGTCGAAGCGGTTCGCGGCGCTATTTTGGAAGAGACTGGGCTGCAAACGCAGCTGTCCACCACCGGCGGAACCAGCGACGGCCGCTTTATTGCTCAGATTTGTACGCAAGTCGTTGAAGTCGGCCCGCCCAACGCCACCATTCACAAACTCAATGAACATGTCAGCGTCGCGGATATCGAACCGCTTAAAAATATTTACCGCCGTGCGCTGGCAAATTTAAATCGCACTTTGGTATAAAACCCTGCAACACACGGAATTAAACCCGAAAAATA
>QYPA01000090.1 GCA_007279715.1 Comamonadaceae bacterium
GTTATTAAGCAGCGAGTGCGAAACGTTCGTCGTTTGCAGTTAGTTTTTTTGAATCTGATTTACGAGCGCATTCAGCTCGACATGCACCACAGCGATTCCGTACCCACGTCGAAACCAGTGCAGCCCCAAGCTTCCTATTTTAAGCGCTTACGATCAATTGCAAGAGCTCTGCGGGAGAATTTATCTCTGCGTGTGCGCCCCACGCACGGGTATCGCTCTTTTCACCCAAATATCCGTAAGTTGCGGCTACGGTTGGCATGCCTGCGGCCAAACCCGCGACAACGTCGCGCTCATCGTCGCCCACGTACAAACATTGCGCCGGCGCAAGCCCTAACCTTCGGGCGGCCTCAAATAAAGGCTCGGGGTGAGGCTTGGCGTGAGGTGTGGTGTCTCCACTAATAATCGTTTTAGCCGATTGAAACAAGGGCATTGCGGCGGTCAAAGGGTTCGTAAAGCGCTGAGACTTATTGGTCACCACCCCCCAAACCATGGATCTTGCGTTAATTTGATCGATCATTTCCGGCACGCCATTAAACGCAAAAGTTCGCTGGGTCATGCAGGCGGCGTAGTTGACAAAGAATTCTTCTCGCAGCGTCTCAAAATCAGGATGCTCGGGAGCCACACCAAACGCCACCCCCAACATGCCTCGTGCGCCCGCCCCTGCCATAGGCCGGTATTGCGCGTAGGGCAACGAAGCCAACCCGCGCTTGACACGCATTTGGTCCGCTGCGGCGCCCAAGTCGGGGGCGCTGTCAATCAGGGTTCCGTCTAAATCAAACAGAATGGCAGAAATATTTTTAAAGATCACAGGCGGGGCTATTTAAATCAAAGGGCTTTTTGGGTTGCAAAAAGGTAGTTCACGTCGGTGTTATTTGTTAGCGTATATCGTCGGGTTAGAGGGTTGTAGCCCATTCCGCGGGTATGGCGCAGGTCTAAATTCACTTGGCGACAATACCCGGCAAGCTCACTGGGCCGAATCATTTTTGCAAATTCATGGGTTCCACGGGGAAGCAAATTAAGCAAGTACTCCGCACCCACAATCGCAAATAAAAACGACTTGGGGTTGCGGTTCAGGGTAGAAAAGAAAACCCACCCACCGGGTTTAACGAGCGCGGCGCATGCCCGAACCACTGACGCAGGGTCTGGAACGTGTTCTAACATTTCCATGCACGTTACTACATCAAATTGTCCCGCCTTTTCTAAGGCCAAAGCCTCGGCGCTGACTTCACGGTAACTTACCCCGCTTGTCTGGGCTTCCATCGCATGCAACTGCGCGACCCGAAGGGCTTTGGTGGATAAATCGATCCCCAATACCTTGGCCCCTTTTCTGGCCATAGAGTCGGCCAAAATTCCGCCCCCGCAACCCACATCAAGTACTTCAAGCCCTGAGATCGGCACAAGGGTGTTAATCCATTCCAAGCGCAGCGGGTTGATTTGGTGCAATGGACGGAACTCGCTTTCCGTGTCCCACCAACGATGGGCCAGTTCAGAAAATTTCGCGAGTTCAGCAGGATCAGCGTTGACATTGGTATTCATGGTTTGATTATCTGACGAATGGAGTCCAGCCGTTTTATAGGCAACAAAAAACCCGCCGAAGCGGGTTTTTTGATATTCGAGAGAACGAATTATTTGGAACGGGTTCCAACGACTTCGATTTCAACACGGCGGTTTTTAGCGCGACCTTCTTTGGTCTTATTATCAGCCACGGGGCTGGTTTCGCCTTTGCCTTCGGTGTAGATACGGTTTTTGTCAATACCTTTGGAAACCAAATAAGCCTTTACTGCTTCAGAGCGAGCAACTGACAATCTTTGGTTAGAAGCGTCGGAGCCTACAGCGTCAGTGTGTCCAACAGCGATTACCACTTCCAAGCTGATGCTCTTCACTTTAGAAACCAAGTCGTCCAACTTGGCTTTGCCTTCAGGCTTAAACACGGATTTACCGAAATCAAAGAATGCATCAGCAGCGTAAGTCACTTTAGTTGCGGCAGCAGCAGCTACTGGAGCAGCGGCGGGAGCGGGAGCAGGAGCGGCCTTAGCAGCAACTGGGGCAGCAGGAGCTGGAGCTGGAGCAGCGATAGCGCCGTCGCAACCTGGGGCTGCGGTCGCTGGAGTCCAGCTTGCACTACGCCAGCATTGACCTGTACTGTTTTTCCAAACGTCGCCCGAAGCGCTGCGCCAGTTTTGAATTTCTTGAGCGCCAGCAACGCTTGTGAAAGCGACCAAAGCGATCAGCGCAGCCAATTTTTTCATTTGTTTCATGGTGTACCTTATGTAAATCGATAGCAGCAACACTGCGGGTAAATTAAACCACGCCTTGAACCAGCGCGGTTAAAGCGTTGGAAATGATTGTGCCATAGAAAATGCTTCATTTTGGGTGATTGGCGCATTTGCGCGACACAACGCCATTATTTAACAATTTATAGGATTCGCGCAAGATTTGAATCAAACTAGCTGCAAACGAGAGCCGGAAAACAGCTTTCTCGGCCGTAGAATGCAAGGTTGTCCAAGTCACCGCACTAAGCAACCCCATGACCCAGTTCGCTAAAGAAACCCTACCGATCAGCCTAGAAGAGGAGATGCGCCGCAGTTACTTGGATTACGCCATGAGCGTGATTGTGGGGCGGGCCTTGCCAGACGCGCGGGACGGCCTCAAACCGGTGCATCGCCGGGTGCTCTTTGCGATGCACGAGCTCAACAACGACTGGAACCGCCCCTACAAAAAGTCAGCCCGTATTGTCGGCGACGTTATTGGCAAATACCACCCCCACGGAGACCAGTCGGTCTATGACACGATTGTCCGTATGGCGCAAGACTTCTCGATGCGCCATATGCTGGTAGACGGCCAGGGTAACTTTGGTTCGGTCGACGGCGATAACGCAGCCGCTATGCGTTACACCGAAATCCGCTTGGCCAAGATCGCCCACGAGCTTTTGGCTGATTTGGACAAAGAAACCGTTGACTTCGGCCCGAACTACGACGGCTCCGAAAAAGAGCCTTTGGTAATGCCAACCCGGATTCCCAACTTGTTGGTTAACGGCTCAGGCGGTATTGCCGTGGGTATGGCCACCAACATTCCGCCGCACAACTTGAACGAAGTCGTAGACGCGTGTTTGCACCTCTTGCGCAACCCAGAAGCCACGATCGACGAGCTCATGGAGATCGTCCCTGCCCCCGACTTTCCAACTGCGGGCATTATTTATGGCATCAACGGCGTCAAAGACGGCTACCGCACGGGGCGTGGGAAAGTCGTGATGCGGGCCAAATGCCATTTTGAAGACGTTGACAAAGGCGCACGCCAAGCCATCATCGTTGACGAGCTGCCCTACCAGGTCAACAAAAAGACCTTGCAAGAGCGCATGGCTGAACTGGTTCACGAGAAGAAGATTGAAGGCATCAGCCACATTCAAGACGAGTCTGACAAGTCGGGGATGCGTTTGGTGATTGAACTCAAGCGCGGTGAAGTACCCGAAGTGGTTCTTAACAACTTGTACAAGCAAACGCAACTCCAAGACACGTTTGGTATGAACATGGTGGCCCTGATTAACGGCCAACCTAAGCTGTGTAACCTCAAAGACCTGTTGCAGGTATTCCTTCAGCACCGCCGCGAAGTCGTTACACGCCGCACCGTCTTTAACTTGCGTAAAGCCCGCGAACGGGGCCATGTTTTAGAAGGTTTGGCCGTCGCTTTGGCCAATATTGATGACTTTATTGCCATCATTCGCAGTGCGCCTACGCCTCCGGTTGCTAAAGCCGAATTGATGACCCGCAGCTGGGATAGCAAGCTGGTTCGGGAAATGCTCACCCGCAGCCGCAGCGATGGCGGCGTGATCAACGCCGATGACTATCGCCCAGACGGGTTAGAGAAAAGCTACGGCATGGGCATTGATGGCCTGTACCGCTTATCGGACACGCAGGCGCAAGAAATTTTGCAAATGCGTCTGCAACGCCTGACCGGCTTAGAGCAAGACAAAATTGTTGCTGAATACAAAGAAGTCATGGCGGAGATTGAAGACTTACTGGATATTTTGGCAAAGCCTGAGCGCGTCTCCACCATCATTACCGACGAGCTTGGCGCGATCAAACAAGAGTTCGGCCAAAGCAAAATTGGCGCTCGCCGCAGCTTGGTAGAACACAGTTCTTTTGATTTAAGTACCGAAGATCTGATTACGCCCACCGACATGGTGGTCACTTTAAGCCACAGCGGCTACATCAAGAGCCAGCCCTTGGGCGAGTACCGCGCCCAAAAACGCGGTGGACGCGGAAAACAAGCCACCGCGACCAAAGAAGACGACTGGGTCGACCAACTCTTTATTGCCAATACCCACGACTATATTTTGTGCTTTAGTAACCGAGGACGCCTTTACTGGCTCAAGGTTTGGGAAGTGCCGCAAGGCTCGCGCGGGTCACGCGGACGTCCGATTGTCAACATGTTCCCCATGCAAGACGGTGAAAAAATCACTGTTGTGTTGGCCTTGACCGGTGAAAAACGGACCTTCCCTGCCGACCAATACGTTTTCATGTCCACTTCGATGGGCATTGTTAAGAAAACGCCTTTGATCGACTTTAGCAACCCTCGCAAGGTCGGCATTATTGCGGTTAACCTCAATGAAGGCGACTTCTTAATTGGCGCTGCGATTACGGATGGCAAGCACGATGTGATGCTCTTCTCCGACGGCGGTAAAGCGGTTCGCTTCAATGAAGATGAAGTCACCGCCCACGGCCGGCAGTCTCGCGGCGTCAAAGGGATGAATCTTGAAGAAGGCCAAAGCGTGATCGCCATGCTGGTTGCCGAAGACGAGTTGCAAAGTGTTTTGACCGCCACTGAAAACGGCTACGGCAAGCGAACCAGAAGCACCGAATACACCCGCCACGGCCGCGGCACCAAAGGGATGATTGCGATTCAACAGTCTGAGCGCAATGGCAAAGTAGTAGCTGCAACTTTGGTTCACGCCGAAGATGAAATCATGCTGATTACCGATCGCGGCGTTTTGGTGCGGACCCGTGTGAGCGAGATCCGCGAACTCGGTCGGGCGACCCAAGGCGTCACCTTGATTGGCTTGGACGAAGGCTCCAAACTCAGTGGCTTGCAACGCATTGTCGAAAACGATGCCAATCCAGGCGAAAGCA
>QYPA01000087.1 GCA_007279715.1 Comamonadaceae bacterium
CCCCACCAACATCATCACCCAGCCCATGCCTTGGGACCCGATGCTGGACTATAAGTTTATGAAGAAAAATACCGAAGACTTCATGAGCCTGTGGCGTTCCTATAAGCCTACGATTGCCAGAGTTCACGGCTATGCCGCTGCCGGGGGAAGTGATATCGCGACCTGTTGCGACTTTATCGTGATGGAGGATAAAGCCCGAATTGGCTATATGCCGGTGCGAGTTTGGGGCTGCCCAAGTCCGGCGATGTGGGTTTACCGTTTGGGTGCGATGCGGGCCAAGCGCTTGATGCTCACAGGCGATTTGATTACTGGAAAGCAAGCATATGAGTGGGGATTGGCAACGGAGGTGGCACCGCTGGCAAAACTGGATGCCGCTGTAAAAAAATTAGCAGACCGCATTGCGGGTGTTCCTAAAAACCAACTCATGATGCTCAAACTCGTAATCAACCAAGCCATCGATGCGATGGGGCTGGAGCAAACGCAAATGTTTGCCACTGTTTTTGACGGTATTACGCGCCACTCGCCAGAAGGCCTTTGGTTTAAACGCTATGCTGAAACGTATGGGTTTGCCGCCGCAGTAGAGTGGCGCGACAGCGGGCGTCCTATTCCTGAACCTGGGCCGGGGAATTTGGGCGATGCATTCATGCGTCCGCCCGCCAAGGGTGCTCGCTCCCAGTGGTCAACGGATATCAGTAAGAAACGCGGAAAAAAGAAATGAACGCTGAATTGAAAAAAAATAAACCTCGCCTGCTTATGACGGGGGTTCCCCCTGATGCCGTGATAGAGCGTGCGCAGAAATTATTTGACCTGACTGTTTGGCGTGAAGATGCTGCCATTGGCGACGCATTGTTGAAAAATGTGGCAGGTATGGATGCTTTGATCGTGATGCCTGGCGATAAGCTCAGCGCGGAAACGATTGCTGCATTGCCCGATTCGATCAATGTTCTCGGAACCTATTCGGTGGGAACCGACCACGTTGATTTGCAAGCGGCTTCAAAACGTGAGCTGAAAGTTTTTCATACCCCTGATGTACTTACGCAAGCAGTCGCTGATCTCACTTTGTTTTTGATCATCGCGGCCGCGCGTGATACCAGTGGTGTTGAAAAAATCCTTCGGGAACGGCGATGGGGGCGTTGGGCGCCTAAGTCCATGCTGGGTCGGTCTTTGCAAGGTTTGCGACTGGGGATTTTTGGGATGGGACGCATAGGTCAGGCCGTAGCTGAGCGAGCTCGGCCCTTTGGCCTGTCGATTCATTACCATAACCGTTCGGCCTTACCTCCAGAAAAGTCATTGGGTGCGCAATTCCACCCAACGCTTGACGGTTTAATGGCGCAAAGCGATATTTTTTGTATTTGTGCCCCTGCTACAGCGGAGTTGCGCGGCTCTATCAATGCAGCGCGACTGGCCCTGCTGCCAGATCAAGCGATGGTAGTTAACGTGGCCCGCGGTGATTTGGTCGATGAAGAGGCCTTTTTTGCCTATGCTGCAACGGGCAGACTCGGTGGTGTGGCCATGGATGTTTATCGCAATGAGCCCCATATTGACCCGCGCTGGTTGGCATTAGAGCGAACCACTTTGTTGCCTCATATTGGAAGTGCGACCGGGGAGGTTCGAACTGCGATGGGGATGCTCGTATTAGACGGAGTCGCCGCCCATTTTGGATTGGCAGAGGGTGGCAAGTGCGCTAATCCGTAAGCCAAGGTTTCAACAAGCCATGATGCGCCACCAACTGAACGCTAGCGAAGCTAAAGCACTTTTACGCGACATGTTTCGCGCTGCCGTCGCCAGCGCCCAACCTGCTTTGTGTGTACCTGCGCATCTGCCTTCGCCACCCCAGGGCAGGCTTATCGTGATCGGTGCAGGAAAAGCGTCGGCTGCAATGGCCCGGGCGGTGGAAGACCACTGGACCGGGCCTTTAGAGGGCTTGGTAGTAACGCGTTACGGATATGGGGTGGATTGCAAACATATCGACATCGTAGAAGCATCGCACCCCGTTCCGGATACCAATGGTTTAAATGCTGCAAAAGCGATCCTTAAACGCGTTCAAAATTTAACTGAAAACGATTTGGTTTTGTGCCTGATCTCTGGCGGTGGTTCGGCTCTGATGCCTTTGCCACTGGAAGGCATCAGCCTTGAAGATAAACAAGCCATCAATGTGGCTTTGTTGAAGTCAGGCGCGTCGATTTCTGAGATGAATTGTGTGCGCCGCCATCTCTCAGCGATCAAGGGCGGCCGCTTGGCTGCTGCTTGCTTTCCTGCGCGAGTCCTGACCTTGTTGTTGTCAGACGTTCCTGGGGATGATCCTATTGATATTGCATCCGGCCCAACCGTTGCTGATACAACGACCTGTGCAGATGCCTTGGCGATTATTCGCAGGTATGCGATTGAGCTTCCTGCATTTGCCCGCCATGTTTTAGAAAGTGGCTCTGGCGAGTCAATGAAACCTGTAGACGCGCGGATGTCGCGCTCTGAAAGCCGTCTCATTGCCACACCGCAAATGGCCTTAGAGGCCGCCGCTGAAGTGGCTCGTGCTGCGGGATTGAATGCCTATATTCTGAGTGATGCGATTGAAGGGGAGTCGCGCGAAGTTGGAAAAGTGATGGCCGCGATTGCATTGCAGTGCGCTCGCACTGAAACGCCATTTTCTAAGCCTTGCGTCTTGCTCTCCGGGGGGGAAACGACGGTGACTGTTCGAGGCAAAGGCAGGGGAGGCCGTAATGTCGAGTTCTTGTTGGCCTTGGCTTTGGCACTTCGCGGTACGCCCGGCATACACGCATTGGCCGCGGATACTGATGGTGTTGACGGCCAAGAGGAAGTTGCAGGTGCTTACATTGATCCGCAAACATTGGAGCGTGCGCGGTCTTTGAAAATAGATCCGGTAGAGTTTCTAGACACCAACGATGCGCATACTTTTTTTGAGCGAATAGGCGATTCATTAGTCACAGGGCCCACGCATACCAATGTGAATGACTTTCGGGTGATATTGGTTCAGTAGGTGGGCTACTTCAGTAATTCATTGTGCGCAGTGGCTAAAAGATGCTGAACTTTGGCTTCAAGTTCTTCAATACGATTCAAGAATCCTAAAAAAATAACCACAGAGAATAAATCGAGGTCATAGTCTTGGCGGATTTGACAGGCTGACTGTAAGGGTTTGATGTAGTCCACAGAGAATTGAATTTCTAGCATGGTGGAATTCATCGGCTTGATGGCTCCGTAGTCAATGAGCTCACGAACTTCTTCTGGGCTGATGTTGCATAAACTAGAAAGTGCATTCAAGTCGAGAAAATCGCACGTTTCTATTGATGAGTTTTTGAAAATTTGTTGGGACATGAATACCTCGCTTAGTTTTTTTCTCTGGGTTTGAAGTTTGATAAATCTGACAATTGCTTGTACAGATCAAGTTCGGCTTGCGTGTGTTGAGTGCCAACGACAACTTGGGCAATGGCATATTGCTCCCCTCGTTCACCCTTGGCGTTCGGTAGGCCTCGCGACTTCAGTCTGAGTTTGCGACCCGTGTTTGTTCCAGCAGGAACACTAAGCAACACGTTACCTTCTAATGTAGGAACCTCGACCTCTGCGCCTAAAGCGGCCTCCCAAGGTGCAAGTTTGAGTGAAAAAAACAGGTCGCTTCCGATGACGGTAAATATCGGATGCGGTTTTAGTTTGACGTGCAGATAAAAATCGCCTGCCGCTGCGCCTTGAAGCCCTTTGCCTCCCATGCCGCGCATGCGAATTTTTTGCCCCTCACTGACACCTGCAGGAATTTTGACTTCGAGTTCCCGCTCAGCTCCTTGGTCTAGGAGCTTGATGCCCATAGTGGTTCCCAGCAGCGCATCGTTGAGGGAGATATGAACCGTATCTTCAAAGTCGCGGCCCCGCCGGGGCTGGGATTGTGAATGCTCCCCGGGATGCCTCTGATTGAGGGAGGCTAATAAATCAGCCAGGTCCATTTCATCGAAGTTCGAACTCTGTCCTTGGTATTGCTCACGCCAATGGGGTGGTGGAGAAAAGTGACCACCTTCAGGTGATTTTCCAAGGGCGTCATAAGCCGTACGTTTCTCCTCGTCTTTTAAGGTGGCGTAAGCCTCCCCAATCTCTTTAAAACGTGCCTCGGCACCTTCTGCCTTTGACATGTCGGGATGATTTTCACGGGCTAATTTTCGATAGGCTTTTTTTATTTGATTGAGATTTGCATCCTGCGGCACACCCAGTAAAGCGTAATAGTCTTTGTATTTCATTCGGTCTGGGTGATGTGAAAAATCTGCACAAATTTGCTTTTTTCAATAAAGTTGACTCATTGCAGCTTGAGGCAATTCGGTTCTATTGGAGTTGATGCAGGTCAAGGAATGGGCAATGGATGGGCAATGGATGGGCAATGGACTTGCATTGATAAAGCTTGATGCAGATCAATGAACTTTCGCGTATCGGTCATAGGATGCCCCCAACCCTGAAGTTGGGTACGAGTTCTGAAAAGATTCGCGACTTGGGGTTCCTTAAGGACCAAAGAGGTTCCCTATGCAAGTCGGAAAAGAAAAGCTTTTGTGGATGTACGAAAAAATGGTTGAGATTCGCCATTACGAAGAGACGATGGCTACGGTGTACATGGAAGGAAAACTTCCACCCGCCATTCAAAAAGGTTTAGCCTTTGACATTGGTGCAGGCCCCGTACCTGGTGAGATGCATCTTGCTGCTGGTCAAGAGCCAGTCGCCGTTGGAATCTGTGCCCACCTTACCAACGACGACACGGTCGTTGGTACACACCGACCGCACCATTTCGCAATCGCCAAAGGGGTTCCACTTGACCCGATGACGGCTGAAATGTTTGGCAAAGTGACGGGCCTGGGCAAAGGCAAAGGCGGCCATATGCATTTGTTTGATAACGCACACAAATTCAGTTGTAGCGGAATCATTGGTGCGAGCATGCCAATTGCCTGCGGGGCAGCATTGGCGGCTAAGAAACTGGGAAAAAACTGGGTTGCCATCGCATTTTTTGGGGAAGGGGCAGCAAATCAAGGGTCTTTCCACGAGTCCATGAATCTGGCTGCCATGTGGAAGTTGCAAGTTATTTTTGTGTGCGAAGACAACCAATGGGCCATCTCCGTTCCTAAATCTAAAGCCACCTCGATTGAATGGGTGGCAGACCGTGCTGCTGGTTATGGCGTACCTGGTATCCGCGTTCCAGAGAATGATGCATTGCAGGTGTACGAAGCTGTGGCACCCGCTATTGCGCGAGCGCGCCGTGGTGAGGGCCCAAGTCTGATTGAAATTAAAACGGACCGGTACTTTGGACATTTCCAAGGTGATCCAGAAACGTATCGGCCTAAAGACGAAGTGGCGAAACTGCGTGAGAGTGATCCGATCCCTAAGCTGGCCAAGATGTTGAAAGACAAAAATATGCTGACAGATTCGGAAGCCGCTGACATTGCGGTGACTGTCCATCAACGGGTGAAGAATGCATTTGATTTTGCACGCCATAGCGCGTATCCCAATGCGCATGATGCGCTCAACGATGTTTTTACCGAAGATTCAAAAAATGCGAGGGCTTTGGTATGAAAAATATTCGAATCCTAACGATGGCTCAAGCCATCTCTGAAGGTATTGCTCAGGAAATGACGCGTGACTCCAATGTATTTGTCATGGGGGAAGACATTGGCTCATATGGAGGAATTTTTGGGGCTACTGGCGGTCTATTAGAAAAGTTTGGAAAAGAGCGAATCATGGATACGCCCATTTCAGAAACTGCTTTCATCGGAGCTGCAACGGGTGCTGCAGCCGCGGGTTTCCGACCTATAGTTGAATTGATGTTCGTGGACTTTTTTGGTGTTTGCATGGACCAGATATATAACCATTTGGCAAAAAATACCTATATGTCAGGCGGGCACGTCAAACTTCCTGTGGTTTTAACGACGGCTATTGGGGGTGGGTATAACGATGCGGCGCAACACTCACAGTGCCTGTACGGAACGTTTGCACATATGCCGGGAATCAAAGTGGTTGTTCCATCCAATTCATATGACGCCAAAGGACTCATGATTCAAGCGATCCGCGATGACAATCCTGTGATTTTCATGTACCACAAAGGAATCATGGGCTTGCCTTGGATGGCATTTTTAGAAGGCAGTAGCAACACGGTGCCGGAAGAGTCGTATTGCATCCCATTTGGTGTCGCTAACGTTGTCAAAGAAGGTTCTGACGTCACCATCGTCACCATCAGTCAAATGGTTCAAAAAGCGGTGCTTGCTGCAGATGAGCTGGCAAAGCAAAGTATCCATGCAGAAGTTCTTGATTTGCGAACTTTGGTGCCGCTGGATGTGGCCGCAATATTGAAGTCGGTTCGTAAAACAGGCCGATTATTGATTGCGGATGAAGATTATTTGGGGTTTGGTTTAAGCGGAGAGATTGCAGCCATCATTGCTGAAAATCTGGATTCCGTCCAACTGAAAGCGCCTGTTAAACGGTTGGCTGTTCCGAATATCCCCATTCCCTATAGCCGGCCTTTAGAACAGTTTGCTATTCCACAGGTTCAAAACATTGTTCTAGCCGTGCAAGAGTTGCTTGTAAAAAAACCAGCACTCCAGGCTGTTGCATGATGGATCTGGTATTGCCAAACGCGTTTTGGGACGGTGCGCAAGACGGTGTGGAGGCCCTGCTTGATAAGTGGTTGGTTGCAAAGGGTGTACCTGTTGTGAAAGGACAGGTACTTGCATCTGTCGTTTTGGTAAAGGCATCACTTGATCTTGAGGCGCCTGAAAACGGAACCATTGAAGAGGTATTCGTCAACGATGGAGAAAGTTTTGCTTCAGGAAAAGTCTTGGCAAGTTTTAAAACCGCATGATTCTTCGAAAAAGTTATGTATTACTTGCTGGATTTTTCCTGTTTCTGCTCGGGTTTTATGGGTACCAGTGGTATGTAGGTCCGGTTGTTGAAGTTGAGCATGTCACGCAAGGCCGGTTTGTGAAGACTGTTGTGGCCAGTGGGCATGTTGAAAACCCCCAGCGAATTAGCATAAGTTCTCAAATGACGGGAACGGTTTCCCGTATTCCAGTGTCTGAGGGGCAAATGGTCCCAAAAGGGCAGCTGCTAATTGAATTGGAAAATTCAGAACATCAAGCCGTTTTAAAGCAAGCGCTTGCCAGTGAGCAACAAGCCGTCACTAATTTAAGGCTTCTGCGAGATTTGAAAGCCCCAGTTGCAAACCAAGCCACTGTGCAAGCCAATGCAACACACATTGCTGCGAAAAAAAACTTGGAGCGATCGGTGGAGCTTTTTGAAAAGGGATTTGTGGGTACGGCAGTTAAAGAGGAAGCTGAAAGAACGACTCAAATTGCCCAATCCCAACTGGCAGTAGCTCAAGAGCAGTTTCGTAGTTTACAAACCAATGGGTCGGAAATTGCGGGTGCGCATGCCCTGATCAGACAAGCGCACGCAGGTGTGGAAGCCGCACAGGCGCGATTGAGTTACACCCAAATCTACGCACCAAAAAACGGGACCTTGATTGCTCGAAATATCGAAGTCGGCGATGGAGTTTTACCAGGTAAGGTTTTGATGGTTTTATCTCCCGAAGGATCCGTTCAGTTGGTCATGCAAATTGATGAAAAAAACCTAAGCCTTTTGAAGCTGAACCAACTAGCGTGGGTATCTGCGGATACATTTCCTGAAAAGACATTCAAAGCAAAGCTAGTCTTTATCAACCCCAGCATCGATCCTCAACGGGGTTCTGTCGAGATTAAGCTCAATGCCATTGATCCCCCTGAAGAAATTAAGCAAGACATGACCGTATCGGTTGATATTGAAGTAGCTAGCCGTGATGCTGCAGTTTTGGCCCCGCTGACTTCTATCCATGACCTCAATAGTTCTAAGCCCTGGGTATTGGTGGTTAAAAATGGCAAAGCAAATATGCAGTTCATTCAATTGGGCTTGATTGGCCAGGGTTGGGCAGAGATTTTGGCAGGGCTCAAAGCGGGTGATCAGCTCGTTCCAATACGTTCCAGTGAGGTTCTTTCAGGATTTCGCATTCGTATAAAAGACAATTTATCACCTGTCAGCAGCAAAAATGCGATGGCCCATTGATGTGGGCACACTGGCTTCCCTTCGAATGGATTGTTGCTATCCGATTCTTAAAAGAAGGAAAAATTCAAACGGCCTTTATTGTCGTAGGCATCTCCATTGGAGTGGCAGTGATCATTTTCATGTCTGCATTGCTCACTGGCCTGCAATCGAATTTCGTCAACCGTGTATTGAC
>QYPA01000038.1 GCA_007279715.1 Comamonadaceae bacterium
CGTGATGCCGCAAACCAAAGAAGCGATCAAACACGCGAAAGCCGCCGGTGTTCCGATTGTGGTGGCGATCAACAAAATAGATAAGCCGGACTCCAACCCCGAACGCGTTAAAAACGAGTTGGTGGTGGAAGAGGTGGTTCCTGAAGAGTTTGGTGGTGATTCACCCTTCGTTTCCGTATCCGCCAAAACAGGCCAGGGCATTGACGCCTTGTTAGAGCAGGTTTTGCTGCAGGCTGAAATTTTGGAACTCAAAGCGCCTATCGATGCCATGGCTAAAGGCTTGGTGATTGAGGCGCGTTTGGACAAAGGTCGTGGCCCCGTGGCTACGGTTTTAGTTCAGTCTGGAACTCTCAAAGCGGGTGATGTGGTTCTTGCGGGTCAAACCTTTGGCCGCGTTCGCGCCATGTTGGATGAAAACGGCAAGCCGATCAAAGAGGCGGGCCCATCGATTCCAGTCGAGATCCAAGGTTTGACGGAGGTTCCTCAAGCCGGTGACGAGTTCATGGTGATGTCCGATGAACGCCGTGCCCGTGAAATCGCAACCTACCGCGCTGGTAAGTTTCGCAACACCAAACTGGCCAAACAACAAGCGGCCAAGCTTGAGAATATGTTCAGCGATCTGTCTTCCGGCGACGTCAAAATGTTGCCCATCATCGTTAAAGCCGATGTGCAGGGTTCGCAAGAAGCGTTGGCCTCGTCCTTGCTCAAACTGTCTACCGACGAAGTCAAAGTTCAAATGGTCTACACCGCTGTGGGCGGCATCAGTGAATCCGACATCAACTTGGCGATAGCGAGTAAAGCGATTGTGATTGGCTTTAACGTGCGTGCCGATGCAGGTGCCCGCAAGTTGGCGGAACACAACGGCGTCGATATTCATTACTACAACATCATTTATGACGCTGTCGATGAATTGAAAGCCGCGATGTCGGGCATGCTGGCTCCAGAAAAACGCGAAGAAATTATCGGTATGGCCGAAATTCGCACGGTGTTTGTCGCATCGAAGATTGGAACCGTTGCGGGTTGTATGGTCACGGGTGGCTTTGTCAACCGGTCCGCGCACTTCCGTTTACTGCGTGAGAACGTGGTGATTTACACCGGCGAGTTGGATTCCTTGAAACGCATGAAAGACGATGTTCGCGAAGTCAAAGAAGGATTTGAGTGCGGTATCAAGCTTAAAAACTACAACGACATTGCCGTGGGCGACCAGTTGGAGTTCTTTGAGATCAAGGAAATTGCGCGCTCGATTTAAGCGAAGTGCCAAGGTATGCGTAAAAAGTCATCAACACCCAACCGTGGTTTTCGCGTAGCCGATCAGATTCAACGGGACCTGACCGAACTGATCGCTCGAGAGCTCAAAGACCCTCGGGTGGGGATGGTGACGATCCAATCGGTGGAAGTGACGCCAGACTATGCCCATGCCAAGGTGTATTTCAGCTTGCTGGTGGGGGACCCCGCGCAGTGTGCTGAAGGGTTGAATCAGGCGGCAGGATTTTTACGCGCCGGTTTGTTCAAGCGTTTGCATATTCATACCGTTCCGACGCTGCATTTTTTGTTCGACCAAACGACTGAGCGTGCTGCAGATATGAATGCATTGATCGCCCGCGCCGTTGCTTCTCGCGCTCAGGAGGTCTAAACGTATGAATGCGCCACGTGCACGGGTTGCAAGGCGCCCTGTGCATGGGGTGCTTTTGCTTGATAAGCCTTTGGGTTTATCGAGTAACCAAGCTTTACAAAAAGCCAAGTGGCTTTTTCGTGCTGAAAAAGCAGGGCATACCGGAACGTTGGACCCCTTAGCGACAGGCGTTTTGCCTCTTTGTTTTGGGGCAGCCACGAAATTCAGCCAAATTCATTTGGATGCAAACAAGGTGTACGAAGCGGTTTTACACCTGGGCGTCAAGACAACAACAGCGGATGCTGAAGGCGAGGTGCTGGTAACCCGGCCTGTCCATGTCAGCAAAGAAGATATTGAGAGGGTGGTGAAGCAGTTCACCGGGCCCATCAGCCAGGTGCCACCGATGCATAGCGCCTTAAAGAAGGATGGCAAAGCGTTGTATGAATATGCCAGAGCGGGCATAGAGGTTGAACGCCAAGCGCGTGAGGTGACGATTTTTGAGTTGAAAGTTTTAGAGGTGCCCACTGTGGAGGTTCCCCATTTGCTAAAAATAGAAGTGAGTTGCAGCAAAGGAACCTATATCCGCACCCTGGGTGAAGACATGGGTGAGGCTTTGGGTTGTGGGGCCCATCTGAGCTTTTTGCGTCGGATTCGGACCGGGGGCTTTGCCCAAGACCAATGTATCTCGTTGGAAGCGCTCGAAGCGATGGACGATGACGGCCGAATGAAGGAATTGTTAGAAGTGGACTCCTTGCTTGAAGGTCACATCGCGGTAACGCTAGACAGTGACAATGCGGCGAGGTTTTTGAGTGGGGTACGCAGGCGGGGCGCTTGGGCGGATGCCGCTAGTGTGGCCGTGTATGCAGACCAACCACGCGCTTTGTTAGGAACAGCCTATGTGCTTTCTGGGGAACTTATCCCCGGGCGGCTTTTGAGCCCGATAGATATCCGTGAGGTGCAGGCCCAACAGGGCGTGCCCAGCCATTAAAAGACCGTGAATTGAAATTTGAATTTAGATAGAAAGTGAACCATGACAAGTAAGCAAATCAGAAACATTGCGATCATCGCCCACGTTGACCATGGAAAAACCACCATGGTTGACCAACTTTTGCGCCAGTCCGGCACCTTTGCCGAACACGAAAAAGTGGTGGATACCGTCATGGACAACAACGCGATTGAAAAAGAGCGTGGCATCACGATCTTGGCCAAAAATTGTGCAGTGACTTGGGAAGGTACTCACATCAATATCGTAGATACCCCAGGACACGCTGACTTCGGCGGTGAAGTTGAGCGTGCTTTGTCGATGGTCGACGGCGTGGTGTTGCTGATTGATGCCCAAGAAGGCCCGATGCCACAAACCCGATTCGTGACGAAGAAAGCCTTGGCTTTGGGTTTGAAGCCGATTTTGGTGGTCAATAAAGTGGACAAGCCCGGTGCGCGCCCTGACTTCGTTGTCAACGCTGCGTTTGATTTGTTTGACAAACTCGGCGCTACCGATGAGCAACTCGATTTCCCCGTGGTGTACGCCTCTGGTATTAACGGTTGGTCTTCTATGGTTGAAGGCGCACCCGGTGAACAGTGGGGCCCGGATATGTCGGCCTTGTTCAATACCGTGCTGAACCACGTTCCTTCACAAAAGGGTGATCCTGCCGCTCCCTTGCAGTTGCAAATTTCTGCGCTTGATTTCTCCACCTTTGTGGGCCGCATCGGCGTAGGCCGCATCAGCCAAGGAACCATCAAACCGATGATGGACGTGGTTGTGATGGAAGGTACCGATGGCAAGGCCGTCAAAGGCCGTGTCAATCAGGTTTTGACATTCCAGGGCTTAGAGCGGGTTCAGGCCACAGAAGCCGGCCCGGGTGAAATCGTTTTGATTAACGGTATTACTGAAATCGGCATTGGTGTCACGATCACCGACCCGATCAACCCAGCGCCCCTTCCCATGCTCAAGGTCGACGAGCCAACCTTGACCATGAATTTCTGCGTCAACACCAGCCCCTTGGCCGGACGCGAAGGCAAGTACGTTACCAGCCGTCAAATCTGGGACCGCTTGCAAAAAGAGTTGCAACACAACGTGGCCTTGCGCGTTAAAGAAACCGATGAAGAAGGTATTTTCGAAGTGATGGGTCGGGGTGAATTGCACCTCACGATCTTGCTTGAAAACATGCGCCGTGAAGGCTACGAGTTAGCGGTTTCAAAACCACGCGTGGTGTTCCGTGATGTCAACGGTGAAAAGCACGAGCCTATTGAGTTGGTGACTGCGGATATCGAAGAGCAACACCAAGGCGGTGTCATGCAGGCTTTGGGCGAACGCAAAGGTGAACTCGTGAATATGGAGCCCGATGGACGGGGCCGTGTTCGCTTGGAATACCGAATTCCTGCGCGTGGACTGATTGGTTTTACCAATGAGTTTTTGAACTTGACGCGTGGATCTGGCTTAATCTCCAATATCTTTGACAGCTACGAAGCGCACAAAGGCGATATCGGCGGCCGTAAAAATGGCGTGTTGATCTCCATGGACGCGGGTGAAATTTTCACCTACGCGTTGGGCAAGCTCGATGACCGCGGCCGCATGTTTGTCAAAGCCAATGATCCGGTGTACGAGGGCATGATCGTCGGTATCCACAGCCGTGATAACGACTTGGTAGTGAACGCCACCCGTACCAAGCAATTGACCAACTTCCGTGTCAGCGGCAAAGAAGACGCGATCAAAATCACCCCGCCGATTGACTGCACTTTGGAATACGGCGTGGAGTTTATTGAGGACGACGAGTTGGTCGAGATCACACCAAAATCCATCCGTTTGCGTAAGCGTCACCTGACCGAAGGCGAGCGTAAGCGCGCAGGCCGTTAAGCCATTCGAAGACCGCACATGTCTGAGTTTTTGATCACAGAAGTCAAAGGGTCAGTGGGTTTAATCACGCTTAATCGCCCCAAGGCGCTCAATGCTTTGAATTTAGACATGGTGCGCGGCCTCACCCAGGTGCTTTTGCAGTGGAAGGATGATCCACAGGTTCATGCTGTTGCAATTCGGGGGAGTGACAAAACCGGTGTGTTCGGCGGCTTTTGTGCTGGCGGCGATATCCGGTTTTTTCACCAAGCCGCGCTCTCAGGGAACCCTGCGTTAGAAGACTTCTTCACTGAAGAATACCGCCTCAACCATTTGATTCACGGCTACCCCAAGCCCTACATTGCGTTCTTAGACGGCATCGTGATGGGCGGCGGTATGGGGATCAGCCAAGGCTCGCGCTACCGGATGGTCACAGCCAACACCAAAATGGCCATGCCCGAAACGCACATCGGTTTGTTCCCGGATGTAGGTGGTGGTTACTTTTTAAGTCGTTGCCCGGGGCACAGCGGCGAGTGGCTAGGCTTGACAGGCCATGCCTTAGGTGCAGCTGAGGCGATCGCGCTTGGCTTGGCAGATTACTGTTCAGATTCGACGCGGCTTCATGACGCATGGGATGCCTTGTCACACGATTCTATAAGCCAAATCGATCCAAGTCAGTGGCTCAAAAAGTTTGCTATCCAGCCTGCCGCTTCGCCAGAATTAGACCTCACACGCATTAACCATTTCTTTGGTTTACCCAGCGCACAAGCTATTGTTCAAGCCCTTGAAGCGGACAGCAGTGAATGGGCGCAAAAAACCGCATCCACCTTGCGCCATCGCTCACCCATGATGTTAGAAGTGGTTTTGCAGCAGATTCGCCGCGCTCGCACGATGACATTGGCAGAGGATTTGCGGATGGAGCGTGACATGGTTCGCCATTGTTTTTATACCGCCCATTTAAACCGCAGCAATACCACCAGCGAAACGGTAGAGGGTATCCGTGCTTTGGCCGTTGACAAAGACCACAGCCCGCGCTGGAATCCGCAGCGCATTGAAGACGTTAGCACCGACATAGTGGCTCCGTTTTTTGAAAGCCCATGGCCGGCCCACGCACATCCCCTCAGGGACCTTTAACAAAAGGGTAGGGAAGGGCGCCGTTTAACGGTGGTGGGTTTTCATGGCCCGCTCTACCTCGCGCTTGCCTTCGCGGTCTTTGATGGTGTCGCGTTTGTCGTGTTCCGCTTTGCCTTTGGCTAAAGCGATTTCGCACTTGATCTTTCCCGCCTTCCAATGCAGGTTAATCGGAACCAGCGTGTAGCCTTTTTGTTCGACCTTTCCAATGAGCCGCTCAATTTCAGCTTTGTGCATGAGCAACTTTTTGGTGCGAACTTTGTCTGGGCTGATATGGCTTGAAGCGGTGTTGAGGGGGCTGATTTGCAAACCGATCAAAAACAACTCTTTGTTTCTTATCACCACATAGCCGTCGGTAAGCTGTACTTTGCCTTCGCGCAAAGACTTAACCTCCCAGCCTTCCAGCACCAATCCCGCCTCAAAGCGCTCTTCAAAAAAATAGTTGTAGGCTGCTTTTTTATTGTCAGCAATACGGGACACGGTTTCGGGTTTTTTAGCCATGAACAAAAGATGGGGACGAGAAGAAAAATTGAAAGTCAACCAAAGCAGCATGACTACAATCTCGCCCAGACCCCCATTCTATGAAAACCGTTCACAAGTCCGTTCTTATTTGGTACACGCCGCAAGAAATGTACGATTTGGTGACTGATGTCGCACAGTACCCCGCTTTCTTGCCGTGGTGTGACCGTGCCAACGTTTTGGCCCATGACGCACAAGGCATGACCGCTGAGATCGGGATTTCTTTTAGCGGTATTCGCCAAACCTTCACCACCCAAAACACGCATACATCCCCCCGCTGTGTGGCAATGAAACTGGTCAAAGGGCCTTTTTCAAAGCTGGATGGTCAGTGGAATTTTTCAGACGTGGGTGATGGCAGCCAACGCGCTTGCAAAGTGGAGTTGTCCTTGCAATACGGCTTTGACAGTCCCACGCTGGGAAAACTTATCGGCCCCGTGTTTGACAAAATCGCATCCACCATGGTCGAGGCCTTTGTCAAACGCGCCCAACAAGTCTATGGCGAATAAGCCGTTAAAAGAAAACAGCCTGCCGCTGCGGCTGACCGTGGTGTATTCGCCAGCGCCGCGTAAAGTCATTGAATGCACCATCGAGCTTCCCTTTGCGTGTACTGCCAGCCAGTCTTTGCCTTGGCTTGCTCAAGCCTTGGGATTGCCACTTAAGCAGTTGCAACAATTGGATTTTGGGGTGTGGGCCAAGCGCGTGAGTGCCAATTACGTTTTACAACCGAGCGACCGCATCGAAATTTACCGGCCCCTGACCGTTGACCCCAAAGTAGCACGCCGTGAACGTTTTGTTCGCCAAGGAGCCAAAACGGCGGGCCTCTTTTCCAAGCTACGTGAGGGCGCTAAAGCGGGGTATTGAGTCGCTTAATTCACGCAAAGTTAAAAAAAGCGAGTGGGTGCAAGGGTACAATTGACTTTTTGGAGCTTTGACATGCGCCTTCTCGGCAAAGCGCTCACCTTCGACGATGTGTTGTTGGTGCCAGCGTACTCCCAAGTCCTGCCTAAGGACGCCTCCCTCGCCACCCAGTTTTCCCGCAATATACGCCTCAACTTGCCTTTGGTCTCTGCGGCCATGGACACGGTTACGGAAGCGCGTTTGGCGATTGCCATTGCCCAAGAAGGCGGTATTGGCATTGTTCACAAGAACCTCACCGCCCAAGAACAAGCCGCCCAGGTTGCAAAGGTCAAGCGCTACGAGTCTGGCGTTTTGCGAGACCCCGTGGTGATTACGCCCGACACCACCGTTCGCCAAGTGATGGCGCTCTCCGAAGAACTGGGCGTGTCAGGCTTTCCCGTTTGTGATGGTAAAAAAGTGGTCGGCATTGTGACCGGGCGCGATTTGCGGTTCGAGACCCGCTACGACCAAAAGGTCAGTGAAATCATGACGCCGCGCGAGCGTTTGATTACCGTTCCCGAAGGTACCACGCCGGAACAAGCCAAACACCTGCTCAACAAACACAAGCTCGAGCGTCTTTTGGTTATCAATGACGCTTTTGAGCTCAAAGGCTTAATCACGGTTAAAGACATTACCAAACAACTCAACTTTCCTAACGCGGCACGCGATGGCGCAGGTAAGTTACGCGTTGGCGCGGCAGTTGGCGTGGGCGAGGGCACAGAAGAACGCGTTGAAGCCTTGTCACGCGCCGGCGTTGATGCCATCGTTGTTGATACGGCGCACGGTCACAGCAAAGGCGTTCTTGATCGCGTTCGCTGGGTTAAACAAAACTACCCACACATTGAAGTGATCGGGGGCAATATCGCGACCGGTGCGGCTGCATTGGCCTTGGTTGAAGCGGGTGCGGACGCGGTAAAAGTGGGTATTGGCCCTGGGTCTATTTGTACCACCCGCATCGTGGCCGGTGTCGGTGTGCCACAAATCATGGCGGTTGACAGCGTAGCGACTGCACTTAAAGGCACCGGCGTTCCGTTGATTGCTGACGGCGGAATCCGCTACAGCGGTGATATTGCTAAAGCCATTGCCGCAGGCGCAGGCACCGTGATGATGGGCGGTATGTTTGCCGGTACCGAAGAAGCCCCTGGCGAAATCGTGTTGTTTCAAGGTCGCAGCTACAAAAGCTACCGTGGCATGGGCTCGATCGGTGCGATGC